>JAPLOK010000096.1 GCA_026400775.1 Alphaproteobacteria bacterium
AAGCTCTCGAACTGCGCGGCATCATCGCGGTGAAGGCCCATGATGGCCGAGCGCTGGTGTGGATTGCGAAGGCGCCAGGAACATGAGGAACGGGCGGGAACATCTGCATTCCTGTTCCTGGGGCATTGGTGGTGGGGGGCCGGGAACAAAGGAACACACCCCTTTAGGGGTGTTCCTTGTTCCCACCCCTCGCCAGCCGGCACCGCCTGGCAATGCCGCACGCCCGCCATCAAGACCGTCCGCCGCGCTGGCCGCGCGCGCCGTGGCGCAACCATGCGGCCGAAGGACACACCGACATGACGCCTTGTGAACCCCGGCTGGCAGCGGAGGCCCGCTGATGCCCCGCGCTGCCACACAAACCCCCAGCGCCGTCCTTGCCGCGTGGCATGGCCGCGCCGCCACGATCCGCGCCGCCGACCCCGCCTTGACCGAACTGGAAGCCACGCTGAACCGCCTGGCGGTGGAGCGGGCGCGGGCAGAAAAGGAAATCGCGGAACTTGAGGCCGAACTGTTGAACGGCCCCAACGATTCCCGACGCGACGGGGCCGAGGCCCTTCTCGCGGCCGGTGGTGACTGGCGGGCCTTGAGTGCCACCACCGCGCCCGCCACCAGTCCGTTGCTGGACCGTCTCACAGAGTCGCGCCGCCGATGCGCGCTGCTGATCGAGGCCGATCGGCTGGCACGCGCCCGCATCGCTGCGCGCCGGCTGGAAGTGGTGGCCGAGGCCAATGCCGAAGCGCGCGATGCGCTGGTGATCACCCAAGCCGGGATAGCCCGCGACCTTGCGAGCCTGGTGCGGCGTGCGCGGGAACTCCAACACGCAACGCGGGTGCTGTGCGCTGAAGGCGTGGTAGCGAACCGGCCAGGATACCCAGACTGGGCATCGGGGCATCTGGTGACTCTCCAATTCCTCGTTGAAGGCGCGGTGCTGGCCGGGCTGCTCGACGCGGACGACGCGCGCGGGGAACTGGCCGCGACGCCCTGAGCCGGCGGCCGAACCTTCCCCGGTGTGGCGGCGCCATGCTGGGGAGGGGGGGGCGGGTAAAGTCTGGGCGGCGGGGAGGCCGCAACCGCATAGGGGGTCACGCACATATCGCAGACCCCTATTGATGAATTAGGAGCCGATCATGCCGAGAGGTGGCGCAAGGCTGGGGACTGGTGGCGCGAGACCTGGCGCCGGGCGCCCGCGTAGGCTGCCCCCATCCGATAGACCCCGCCCGCACTTCGCCAGCGGCCGGGCCTTCGCGTTGTGGATGCTGAACGCGCCGGATGATGAAATCCCGATGGCCTACAAGATGCGCGCGATGAAGGCGCTACTCGGGATGGAGGCGAAGGCGGCAGCGAGCCGCATGCGCGCCGCCGCGCTGCATCGCCAGATGCTTTGATTTTGTCCAGCCGCGAAAAAAATGTCCCGCTGAGACCCTGTGCGGTTACAGCCCCCAATCCGGCTGAAGATTGCAGCCCCCCGGCGGCAGGGCCTGGGTTCGACCTTCTGCCAGCCATCGGACCTTTTGCCCCCTCATTTCGCGGCGCTGTGCGCGGACGGCCCCACACGGTCCATGCTCCCGCGCGTAGAGACTGAGGCCCCCACCTGGGTAGGGCCGGGATTCGGCGACGTGCCGTCTATGGCTGCGTCGGCCGCGCGCGCATCGCATCAACCCCAGCCGTGCCGGGCTGTCCCGCCGCGCAGCAAAGGGGGGCCACGGGGTCCGCATGGGGTCCGCAAGCGTCGGGTCCGCAATAGCTTCAGATGCCGACAGCACAAAAGCCTTTGAAAAAATGGCGCGCCCTGAGGGAATCGAACCCCCGACCTGAAGCTTAGAAGGCTCCTGCTCTATCCAACTGAGCTAAGGGCGCATCCCCCGTCGGATCGTCGAAGGGCGAAGCCCGCCCGCGTGCATCCGATGGGCGAAGACCAACTCAATGCGTCCAGTTCTCGGTCCGGCCATAACGGAAGTTGTCCGCATAGACCTTGGGCTTGATCGGTCTCTTCGCGCGCGCCGGCTCCAGCACATAGGCCAGCCCCTGGGCGCGCGCATAAGCTTGTGCGGCCTCGGCCGTGTCGAAGCGCAGCTTGACCTGCTGCATGGTGGACAGCCCACCGGACCAGCCGGTCACGGGATCCAGCACCTGGCGCGTATCGGGGGCGAATTCCAACACCCATTCGCCCTGCCCCGCGGTGCCGGATTGCATGGCATTGCGCGGCGGGCTGTGGATGCGGGCGGGGGGCTTGTTGATCGACATGGGTCACCTCTGGCTGAACAGTATAGGGCAAGTGGCGCGATGGTGGAATCACCTGGCCATCCGTGCGAGCATGCGCGCCATGGAAACGACCATGATGATCCGCGGCGGCAGCGTCGTGGATGGCACCGGCGCGCCCCTCTTCGAGGCGGATATCGCCATCGCCGGCGGGCGGATCGCAGCGATCGGCCGCGCCCTGCCCGCCGCGCGCGGCACGCCTGAGATCGATGCGCGCGGCCTGCTGGTCACCCCCGGCTTTGTCGACATCCACACCCATTACGACGCGCAGGTGACCTGGGCGGAGGAGGTGCTCTCCTCCTCGCTGCATGGCGTGACGACGGCGCTGATCGGCAATTGCGGCGTGGGTTTCGCCCCCTGCGAGCCGGCGTCGCGGGATATGCTGGTGGCGCTGATGGAAGGCGTGGAGGACCTGCCCGAGGCGGTGCTGACAGAAGGCCTGCCCTGGGCCTGGCAAAGCTTCCCGGAATATCTGCAATTCCTGGCCGCACGGCGCTTCGACATGGATGTGGCGGCGCAGATTCCCCATGCGGCGCTGCGCGTGCATGTGATGGGCAGGCGTGGCTTCGAGCGCGAGCCCGCCACCGCCGCGGACCGTGCGGCGATGGCGGCCCTGGCGCGCGAGGGGATCGCGGCCGGCGCGCTGGGCTTTTCCACTTCCCGCGCCATCGCGCACCGGACTTTGGCCGGTGAACCCACGCCCACCCTGGGCGCGGCCGAGATCGAACTCGCCGAAATCGCGCGCGCCATGGGCGGCGGCTGGCTGCAGGTCATCTCCGATTTCGACGACCCGGCCGAGGAAGAATGGGCACGCCTGCACCGCATTGCCACGTTGTCGGGGCGGCCGATGACCTTCTCACTCCTGCAACGCGAATCCCGCCCCGATTTCTGGCGCTGGCTGCTGGACCGCGTGAGCGACGCGAACGCTGCCGGCACACGCATCACCGCCCAGGTGATGGGCCGCCCCGTGGGTCTGATGTTCGGCTGGGAACTCTCGCAGCACCCCTTCCTGACGCGCGAGG
>JAPLOK010000285.1 GCA_026400775.1 Alphaproteobacteria bacterium
AGGCCGGGCAGCGCGGGGGTAGATTCAACTTTGGCGGGCATGGGCTCCGAAATCGACAGGGTTCAGGTCTCGCAGCCGAATCCTATGGCCGATCAAGGGTTTGCGCCATGTCCGCCAGCCCTGATGAATTTTCCGGGCTAAGCTTCGGTGAATGGCACTCGACAGCCCGCAAGCGCCGGTTCAGAACCGCACGCGATATTGTAGGAACGCCCCATGCTGTTCGATTTCGAGACCCTTCCCGCCGCCGACCGTTACAAGCTGTTGGTCTCCACTATCGTGCCGCGCCCCATCGCCTGGGTGGTCACGCAGGATGGAGCCGGCGTCACCAATGCCGCACCCTATTCCTTCTTCAACGCCTTTGGCGATGATCCGGCTGTGGTCGGCATCGGTTGCGGCCCGCGCCCGGCCGGCGCGCTGAAGGACACGCTGGCCAATATCAAGGCAACCAGCCAGTTCACAGTCTGCCTGGTGCCGCAGCGCTTGATGCAGCAGATGGTTGTGACCGCCGCCGATTTCCCGCCTGGCCAAGACGAACTGGCCGAGGCCGGGCTGGCCACCGCGCCGTCCAGCAAGGTGAAGCCACCGCGTATCGCCGAGAGCCCGGTGGCCCTGGAATGCGAGATTTTCCAACTGGTCCCCGCCGGGCACCACACCATCGTGCTGGGGAAGGTGCTGGCCATGCATGTCGTGGACGAGGCGGTGGAAAACGAAGCCAAGCGCTATATCGACACGCCCAAGCTTGACCTGGTGGGCCGCATGCATGGCCGCGGCTGGTACACCCGCACCACTGACCGTGTGGAAGTCCCGCGGATCACCCCCGAACAATGGGCGGCCCGAAAGGGGTAGCCACCCCCGGCCCATGCGTGTATCCAGCCGCGAATGAGAATGCCTCGCAACCGATGCGTGCCTTGCCAGCCCTGAGTTGGGCGGGGCTGGCCATCGGGCTCGCGGTCTCGGTCCCGCTGATCGCCGTGGTCCTGGCCGCCGCCGTGCCGGCCGGTGCCGTCTGGGGCCATATCGCGGCCACGACACTGCCGGAGATGCTGGGCAATTCGCTCGCCCTGGTGCTGCTGGTGGGCTTGATGGCCGGCAGCGCGGGCGCCGTCGCGGCCTGGCTGGTCAGCACCTGCCGCTTCCCCGGCCACCGCGCGCTGGAAGTGGCGCTGCTGCTGCCCCTGGCCATGCCGGCTTATGTCTCGGGCTATGCCTATGTCTGGCTGCTCGATGCAGCAGGCCCGGTGCAGACGGCACTGCGCAACGCCACTGGCCTGACCTGGCAGCAGATGTCCTGGTTCCCGGATATCCGTTCGCTGCCTGGAGCCGCCCTGGTGCTGGCCATGGTGCTCTATCCGTACGTCTACCTGCTGTGTCGTGCGGCCTTCCTGCAGCAATCGACCTGCCTGATCGAGGTCTCGCGCACCTTGGGCCATGGCCTGCCGCGCACCTTCCTGCATGTGGCTCTGCCGTTGGCGCGACCAGCCCTGGCGGCCGGGATCGCGCTGGTGCTGATGGAAGTGCTGGCTGATTTCGGCACTGTCCAGCATTTCGGCGTTCGCACCTTCACCACCGGCATCTACGAAACCTGGTTCGGCATGGCTGATCGCGGGGCGGCCAGCCAATTGGCGGTGGCGCTGCTTGGCTGCGTCGCGATGCTGCTGGTGCTGGAGCGCGCGGCGCGCGGCGGCCGGCGCTTCCACCCCACCACGACGCGCCACCCGCCCTTCCGGCCGGTGGAACTGCGTGGGCCGCGCGCCTGGGCTGCGATGGCGGTGTGTGCCGCACCGGTCATCGCGGGCTTCGCGCTGCCCGCGGGTGCGCTGCTGTGGTTGATGCTGCAGGCAGGCGACGGGCTGGCACCCCACCGCTTTCTGCCCTTCGCGGGCAATTCCCTGCTGCTTTCGGGGCTGACGGCGGGCCTCGCGGTGTTGCTGGCGGCGATGCTGGCCTGGGCCGTTCGGCTGCATGCCGGCTGGCCCACTCGCAGTGCCGCGCGCGCGGCGGGCCTGGGCTATGCGCTTCCGGGCAGCGTGATCGCGGTGGGAGTGCTGGTGCCTTTTGGCCTGTTCGACAACGCATTGGATGCCTGGCTGCGTGCCTGGTTCGGGGTATCCTCGGGGCTGCTCTTGTCGGGCACGCTGGTGGCGCTGGTCTTCGCCTATCTGGTGCGGTTCATGGGCGTCGCATTGGGCGCACTGGAGAGCGGACTGTCCCGCCTGAAGCCCTCCATGCGTGATGCTGCGCGATGCCTGGGCGCGGGGCCGGGGGGTGCCGTGCGCCGCGTGGAATTTCCCTTGATGACCGGCAGTCTCATCTCCGCCGCGATCCTGGTCTTTGTCGACACGATGAAGGAATTGCCGGCGACGCTGATCATCCGCCCCTTCGATTTCGACACGCTGGCAGTGCGCGTCTACACCCTGGCGAGCGACGAGCGCCTGGCCGAGGCCAGCACCTCGGCATTGCTGATCGTGCTGGCGGGCCTGCTGCCCATCTGGGTGCTGACACGCGCCATGCGTCGCGGCTGATCATCGCAACTCCAGCGCCGCCATGCGCGCGGCAGTCAAAGCGCGCCATTCCACCGCTACCGGTTGTGTGCCGGTGGCGCGCAAGGCCAGACGAACAGCGGGCGAGCCGCTGGCCGCGACCGGCAGCACCAGCGGCAGGTCCAGCGCGCCATCCCGCGCATCGCGCCAGCCGCTGCCTGCTTCGGCGCACCACAGCGATGCCTGCACCGCGCCGCCCACCGCCGTGAGCACCGCGTGCAAGGTGTCGAAGCCCGCGAGCGGCACCGCCGGCAGCGCCAGTTCCGCGGCCTCGCCCGGTGCCAGGCGTGCATGCCGTTGCTGGCCGCGCCAGATCATTGCCGGCAGGGCGCAGCGCAGCCCGGCGGGCGGCAGGGCGCCCCCGGCCTCGGTGGCATCATGGAAGGGCGAGACCGCGAAGCGCGGAGCGCCCTTGGCGCGCAGCAGCCGCAGCGCCGCATCGGGGGCCGACAGCGCAAGGGTATCACCCGGCGCCAGTTCTGCGGTGATCTCGACCATCGCGGTCTCGCCCCAGATGGGTGCTGGCATCGGCAGGTCGAGCATCAGCCAGCCCGGCAGCAAAGCCGCGCCCGGTATGCGCCAGGCAGCGGCGATGCGCATGCTCTCGGCTCCCAGAAGGCGCAGCCGCAGGCAGCTGCCGGCGCCGCACAGCGCCTCTCGCAGATGCAGCCCGAGCGTACAGGCGCCATCCAGGGGCACCGGCAGGATGCGGTCGAACTGGGTGCGACCAGGCGACAGCGCAGCGCCCCCGCGCGGATCATCGGCATGCAGCAATTGTGCGGCCGCGGGCGGTGCCTGGCCCATGCTGCGCTGCCAATGCGCCATGGCCTGCCGGGCATCCTCGTGCTCGGCGCGCAGTGCGACCAGCTCCGCCCGCAGCGCGGCATTGCGCTGGTTGGCTGCCAGCCATTCGCCGACCAGCATCGCTGCGCAGGCGGCGGCATCGGGCAAGATCGGCGGGGCCTCGGGCGCTGGCCAATGCGCGAGCCATTCGGGTGATTGCGCCGCCAGCACGCCGAGCACGCCGGCCGGCGCGGCCAGCAGTGGCTGCGCTTCGCCCTCGGCCTGTGACAGCAGCCAACCATCGGTCGTGCGTCGCATGCGCCAAATGGGCAGCGGCAGCGCTGGCGCCGGCGCTTCGCCGTCC
>JAPLOK010000247.1 GCA_026400775.1 Alphaproteobacteria bacterium
AGGGCTTGGGCCGCAGCGTGGCCGATGCGCTGGCGCGCGAGGGCGCGGCACTGGTCATCAGCGGCCGCCAGCAGGCCAGCCTGGATGCCGCCTGCGCAGAGCTGCGCGCGCTGGGCGCGGCTTCGGCCACGGGCATTCCGGCCGATGTCGCGGAGATCGCGGATATGGACCGCCTGGCGGATGGCGCGCTGGCGGCGCTGGGCGGCATCGACATCCTGGTGCTGAACCATGGCGGCCCGCCGCCCGGCACCGCGCTCGACATGGACGAGGCGCTGCTGGCGCCATGGTTCCAGCGCATTGTGCAGAGCCCCGTGCACATGGTGAAGCGCGCCATGCCCGGCATGCGTGCGCAACGCTGGGGGCGGGTGGTCTCCATCGCCTCCACCGGCTTGCAGCAGCCGATTCCGAACCTGGTGCTGTCCAACACGCTGCGGGCCGCGCTGATGGGCTATCTGAAGACGCTGTCCAACGAGGTGGCGGGCGAGGGCATCACGGTGAACTGCGTCTCGCCCGGCGCCATCCGCACGGACCGCAGCATCGAGACGGCGAACAGCTTGGGCCAGAAAACCGGCAAGAGCGTCGATGAAGTGATCGCCGAGCGCAGCAAGACCATCCCCGCGCTGCGCTATGGCGAGGCGTCGGAATTCGGCCCCACCGTGGCGTTCCTGTGCGGCGCACCGGCGAGCTATCTGACCGGCGAAGTGATCCGCGTGGATGGCGGCATGGTGCGGGCCTTTTGATGAGCGGCGCGCGACTGGCCGCCGATATCGGCGGCACCTTCACCGATGTCGCCCTGGAGAGCGACGCACAGCGCTGGACAACAAAGGTGCTGACCACGCCGCACGCGCCCGAGGAAGGCGTACTGGATGGCGTGCGCCAGGTACTGGCAAAGGCGGGGTTGGCGCCGGGTGATGTGGCGCTGATGATCCACGGCACCACGTTGGCCACCAACGCCATCATCGAGCGCAAGGGCGCGCCCACGGGGTTCATCACCACGGAGGGTTTTCGTGATGTGCTCGCACTGGGCAATGAGAGCCGATACGACCAGTACGACTTGAACATCGCGCTGCCGCAGCCGCTGGTGCGGCGCCGTCATCGGGTCACGGTGCGTGAGCGGTTGGACAATACCGGAAAAGCGCTGCGCCCGCTGGATGAGGCCGCAGTGGCCGAGGCCGCGCGCTTTTTGCGTGCGGAGGGCATGCAGGCCCTCGCGATCGGGTTTTTGCATGGCTTCGTGAACCCCGCGCACGAGCAGCGCGCGGCGGCGATCGTGCGCGAAGTGTGGCCGGAAGCGCCGATCAGCCTGGCCAGCGAAGTCTCTCCGGAAATGCGCGAGTGGGAGCGGTTCTCGACCACTGTCGCGAATGCCTATGTGCAGCCGCTGATGGCCGGCTATCTGGCCCGGCTGCGCGAGGGGCTGACGATGATGGGGATGGCCGCACCCGTCTTCATGATGCTGTCCGGCGGTGGGCTGACCAGCATCGAGACGGCGTCTCGCTTCCCGATCCGGCTGGTGGAATCCGGCCCCGCGGGTGGCGCGATTTTCTCGGCCTATGTGGCGCGGCAGCGCGGCTGGAAGAAGGTGCTCAGCTTCGACATGGGCGGCACCACGGCGAAGGTCTGCCTGATCGATGACTTCACGCCGCAGGCGGCGCGGCATTTCGAGGTGGCGCGCATCGGCCGCTTCCAGCGCGGTTCAGGCATGCCGCTGCGGATTCCGGTGATCGAGATGGTGGAGATCGGCGCGGGTGGCGGGTCGCTGGCGCATATTGATGCGCTGGGGCGTATCCAGGTGGGGCCGGAGAGTGCGGGCGCGATGCCGGGGCCGGCCTGCTATGGGCGCGGCGGCAATAAGCCCGCGGTGACGGACGCTAATTTGCTCTTGGGGCGCTACGATCCGGCGCGCTTCGCGGGCGGCACGATGGCGCTGGATGGCGCGCAGGCGGCGGCGGCGATGTCCGCCGAAGTGGGCGCGAAGCTGGGGCTGGATGCACCGATGGCGGCACTCGGCGTGGTCGAGGTCGTGGATGAAAACATGGCCAATGCCGCCCGCGTGCACGCCATTGAATCGGGCAAGACCTATGAGGGGCGCGCCATCGTCGCCTTCGGTGGCGGCGGGCCGGTGCATGGGTATCGCGTGGCGGAGAAGATCGGCGTGGACCGCATCCTGGTGCCGTCCGGCGCGGGGGTGGGCAGCGCGATCGGGTTCCTGCGGGCGCCGGTGGCCTATGAGGTGGTGAAAAGCCTGTACCAGCGCTTCGGGCGCTTCGACCGTGCGGCGGTGAATGCGCTGCTGGCGGCGATGAGCGCGGAGGCGGCGGGCGTGGTCGCACAGGGCAGTTTCGGTGCGCCCACGGTGGAAAGCCGCATCGCCTATATGCGCTATGTCGGGCAGGGGCATGAGATCGCGGTGGCGATGCCGGCGTGGGACTTGACCGATGCGGATGTGGCCGCGCTGCGGGCGGATTACGACCGGGAATACAGCCGGTTCTATGACCGGCCGGTGCCGGGTTCGGATGTGGAAATCATGTCCTTCGCGGTGACGGTGAGCACGCTGGTCGATGCGGTGGAGCCTGTCGCCGAACCCGAGGATGCGCCGGCGCCGAGGACGGTGGGCATGCAGGAAGTGCGCGATACGGCGACCGGCCAGGTGCAGGATTGGGCGGTGTTCGCGCGGGCGGACATGGCGCCGGGGGCGCGTGTCGCGGGGCCTTGCATCATCGCGGAAGATGAGACGAGCACGCTGGTCGGGCCGGGTTGGACCTGCCGGGTGGATGGGTTGGGGTATCTGGAACTGACACGCGGAGCTGCTGCATGAGCGCGATCGAAAAAATCCAGCGCCAAATCCAATGGAACCGCCTCATCGCGGTCGTGGAGGAACAGGCGCAGGTGATGATCCGCACCGCCTTCTCCACCACCGTGCGCGAAGCCGGTGACCTCTCCGCCGGCGTCTTCGACCTGCACGGCCGCATGCTCGCCCAGGCCGTCACCGGCACGCCTGGCCACGTCAATTCCATGGCCGAATCCGTAGGCCATTTCCTGGCGAAATTCCCCGCCGAGACCATGCGCCCCGGCGACCACTCCATCACCAACGACCCCTGGCTGGGCACCGGCCACCTGCATGACCTGACCGTGGTCACGCCCGCCTTCCACAAGGGGCGCATGGTCGGCCTCTTCGCCAACACGGCGCATATCATCGATATCGGCGGGCTCGGCATGGGCCCCGAGGGGCGTTCGGTCTTCGAGGAAGGCCTCTACATCCCCATCGTGAAGTGCTTCGACCAGGGGCGTCCGAACGAGACCTTCTTCGATTTCCTGCGTGTCGGTTCACGCACGCCAGTCGAATTGGAAGGCGATGTCTATTCCCTCTGCGCCTGTAATGACGCCGGCGCCAAGCGCCTGGCCGAGATGCTGTCCGAATACGCGATGGACAGCCTGGACGCGCTGGCCGACTACATTTTCGACGCGTCCCTGACCGCGACGAAGGCCGCCATCAACGCCCTGCCCCGCGGCACCTTCCGTTCGTCGATCAAGTCCGACGGGTACGAAGCACCCGTCACGCTGCACGCCGCGATGACCGTGCACGAGGATGAAATCGTCGTGGACTATGCCGGCACCTCGGGGCTTTCCACGCGCGGCATCAATGTGCCGCCGGCCTATTGCCGCGCCTATTCCTGCTTCGGGATCAAGTGCGTGGTGGCGCCGGACATCCCCAACAACTGGGCCAGCCTCTCGCCCTTCCGCATGGAGATTCCGGCCGGCTGCATCCTGAATACCCCGCGCCCCTATCCAGTCAGCGTGCGGCACATCATTGGCCAGTTGATCCCGGATTTGATGATGGGCTGCCTGGCACAAGCGGTGCCCGATCGCGTCAATGCCGAAGGTTCCTCAGCACTCTGGAACCCGCCCTTGCGCGGCGGCGCGCAGGTCAGCGGTCAGGCCGCCGAGGTCGAGGATTTCGAGATCATCACCTTCAATTCCGGCGGCACCGGCGCGCGGCCCTTGCAGGATGGGCTGGACGGCACCGCCTTCCCCTCCGGCGTGCGCACCATGCCGGTAGAGGCCACGGAAAACGTCGCCCCCATCATCTTCTGGCAGAAGCAGTTGCGCCCGGACTCCGCAGGCGCCGGCCGCACGCGCGGCGGCTTCGGGCAGATCATGGAAATCGGCGCCAAGGGCGACGCGGAATTCGCGGTGAACGCGATTTTCGACCGTGTGGCGAATGCGCCGAAAGGCCGCTTCGGCGGGGAGGAAGGGGCCGCCGGCCGGGTGTTGCTGGATGACGCCAACGGCACGGAGCTGCGCCCCAAAGGCTTCCAAACCGTGCCGAAGGGCCGGCATTTGCTGCTGCTGCTGCCCGGTGGCGGCGGCATGGGTGACCCGAAAGCGCGTGACCCTGCGTTGGTGCAGAAAGACGTGGAAGACGGGTTGATCAGCGAAGCCACCGCCCGCGCAGTCTATGGCTCCTAGTGTCCTGAATCTGAAGTTCGCTGGATCAGCGAACTTCAGATTCATGCCACTAGCTCGTTGTTTTTGCAGCGTGCCGACCGTCCAGAAGTTCTCCGGCTGCGCCTGCGAACTTCTGAACCGGCACACTAGGCCATAAACCGCCGCAGCTCCTCCGCCCAGAAGCGCGCATTCCCTGTCGTACCATGGCCCAGCGTCTCCGCGCTGGCCGGAATCAGATGCAATCGCGCATGCGCGATGCGCCGCAGCGCCGCCTCCATCAGTCCGGTCTCGGGCGGATTGCGTTCGTCGTCGGCGGCGTTGATCGCCAGCACCCGCGCGCGAATGCGTTCCAGATACGGCCCCGGATTGTAGTCGCGCGAACTGTCCCACTGCCAGATCCAGTCATTCGCGTCGGCCGGCGCGGGCGCCGCCATGCGCTGCGCAACCTCACGATCAGCGGCATCGCGCGTGCCGGCCACCGCCTGCCAGCGCAGCGTGCCGCCATTGGTCGCCGTCGCGTAGAACAGCGCGGCCATTCGCAAACTGGCCGGCTGCGTGGTGTAGCGGCCATTCGCATAGGCCGGATCCTGGCGGATGCTCTCCACCATCAGCCGCCGCAGCATCCAGTTGCGTGACGACATTTCGGTGGGCTGCGAGGCCATCGGCACCAGCAGTTCCATCATCTCGGGATGCGCAACACCCCACATCCAGGCATGCATGCCGCCCATGGAATTACCGATCACCAGGCGAAGCCGCCGCACACCCAGCCCTTGCGTCACCAATGCATGCTGCGCGGCCACCATGTCGGCATAGGTGTAGCGCGGGAAATCCGGCCCCATCCTGTCAGATGGCTTGCTGCTGCGCCCGGTGCCGATCGCGTCGGGCAGGATGATGAAGTGGCGCGTGGCGTCCAGCACCTGGCCAGGCCCGAACAACTGCCCGCCAAAGGCCGGGTTCAGCATGCCCGCTCCATTGCCCGCGGTGCCGTGCAGCACCAACACGGCGGGGTTCGCGGCATCGCCCAGCGTGGTGTAGCCAAAACGCAATTCGGCCATGCTCTGGCCGCTGGCGAAGCGGAAATCGCGCGCCGTCCAAGAGCCCTGGCGCGCCGCCGGCAGGTTCTGCGCAATGGCCGGCGCCGCCAGCAGAACGACGCCCAGCGCGGGCAGGGAACGGCGGGTTTCGGTCATCGAACATCTCCTCATCGGCAAGCCTACTATGCCCGGAAGCGCCGCAACATCGAATCCGCTTGTTCCGAGCCACGCCGGCAGTGCAGCCTTCCGCCCGGAGGAACCCCCCATGCCCACACGCCGCGCCTTATTGGCCTCCCCCTTGGCTGCGCCCGCCCTTGCCCAGGCGCAAGCGGCTTGGCCGCTCGACCGACCGATGGAAGTCATCGTGCCCTTCCCCGCCGGCGGCGGCGTGGATGTCATGGCGCGCATGTTTATGCCGCTGGTCGCAGCGCAGATCGCCGGACTGCGCCCGGTCATCATCAACCGCGTGGGCGCCGCCGGCCAGATCGGCATGGAGAGCACCTACAACGCGGCCCCCGACGGCCACACGATCGGCGCGACCACCATCCCCGCGCTGAACGCCATCCCCCTCGAACGCCCAGCGCGTTTCACCGCACTGAACTTCACCTTTCTGGCCAATATCGTGGAGGACGCGAACGCCTTCTACGTCCGCGCCGACAGCCCGATCCGCAGCGTGGCTGACCTCATCGCCGCCGCGCGCGCGCGGCCTGGCCAGCATAGCTACGCCACCACCGGCGTGGGCAGCGACGACCACATCTTCATGCTGACCTTCGAGCGCATCGCCGAGATCCCGCGCATGGTGCACATCCCCTTCGCCGGTGCAGCACCTCTCATCCCGCAATTGGTCGGCGGCCACGTCGATGTCGCCGCTATCAATGTCGGTGACGCGCTCGGCCTGGTGCGTGAGGGCCGCCTGCGCATCCTCGCGCAAGCCGCCGAACGCCGGCAGCGCGAAGCGCCGGACGTGCCCACCTTCCGCGAACTCGGGATGGAGATCGTGATCGGCGCATCGCGCGGCATGATCGCGCCACCCAACCTGCCGGCACACATCACCGAGCGGCTGCTGCGCGCCTTCGAGGTGGCGATGCGCGACGAAGGATTCCTTCGCGAGGCGGAACGCCAGAACATGCCGCTGCGCCCGATCATCGGCACGGCGTATCGCGACTACGCCGCCATGGTGGATAGCCGCGTCCGCGAGCTGTGGCAGGTGCGCCCCTGGCGCGAATAGCTACGTCAGTATCCGGCGCAGTTCGGCGATATTCACCTTGCCCAGCGCGGTGCGCGGCAGCGCGTCCATCGTGACCACTGCGCGCGGGTGCTTGAAGCGCGCCAGGCGCCCTTCGAAAAACGCCAGCACGGCATTCGCATCAAAGCCGTCGCCCGGCACCACCACAGCCACCGGCACCTCGCCCCAGCGCGGATCCGCCCTTGCCACCACGGCGCATTCCAGCACGCCAGGTGCCGCGGCCAGCACGCGCTCCACCTCCGCCGGCGAGATGTTCTCGCCACCCGAAATGATGATGTGCTTCAGCCGGTCGGTGAACCACCAATGCCCCTGCGCATCGACACGCCCGAGGTCGCCGGTGCGGAACCAGCCATCATCGGTGAAGCCCTCGCCCGCTGGTGCGTTCCAATACCCGCGCATGACGTTCGGGCCGCGAATCTGGATCTCGCCATCCGGCGCCAGCCGCGCTTCGGTTTCGGGCGCGGGGCGGCCCAGCGCATAGGGCTCGGCGCGGGCATCGGACAGGCTTTGCGCGATTGCGATCGGCGCGGTTTCCGTCGCGCCATAGACCTGCTGCATCGGCACGCCGCGCGCCCAGAACGGGTCCAGCAATCGCGGATCGATCTGCGATGAACCGGCACCCACCGCGCGCAGGCATGACAGGTCGGCGGCTTCCCAGCGCGGATGGCGCAGCAGCGCCTGCATCACCGCGGGCACCAGCAGCGTCAGCGTCGGTCGCTCGCGCGCCAAGGTGTCGAAGAAGAGCTCCGCATCGAATTTCTGGTGCAGCAGAACGGTCGCGCCGCACAACAACGCTGGCAGCGTCTGGATGTTCAAGCCGCCGACATGGAACAGCGGCAGCACCGTCAGCACCTTGTCCTGCGGGGAGAAACCGAACAGCGCGGCGGCATTGCGCATATTGGCCAGCAGCGACACTTGGGTCAGCACCGCGCCTTTCGGGCGCCCGGTGGTGCCGCTGGTGTAGCAGAGCAGCGCGGGCGCATCCGCCTCCCCCGCATCGGGGCCGGGCGCGTATTCGCGCGGCAACAGGCGCAGCGTGCCGGCGGTGATGGTGCTGATGCGCCGCGACTGCATGAAGCCTTCCGGCATACGGTGGCCGAAGCCCTCGACCACGGCGCAAAGCCGCGCGTCATCGGCCTGCCAGCACCATTCATCGGCTGCGAGCCGCCAATTCAGCGGCACCATCGCCAGCCCCGCCCGCGCGCAGGCCAGCAGTGTCACCAGATGCGCCGCGCTGTTCTGGCCCAGCATGCCGACCTGGGAGCGCTCCAGGCTCGCCTCACGCGACAGCCGCTGCGCCAGTTGGGAGGCCATGTTGCGCAGCGCGGCGAAGCTCATTGCGCCGTCGGCATCGCGCAACGCCACGCGGTCAGCGTGGCGCTGCGCCACCGCATCAAAGGCGGACCAAAGGGTCACGGACGGCGGCGAGGCGCGCGGCCGACCGGGGAAAGCGATGATCTTGGCGCCGGACATGGCCCCTTATGCCGCGCTACTCATCCGTTTCGCCACGCTCATACAACACATCGCGACCGATGCGGTCGATGCAGAGCTCCGCGGTCCAGGGCAGCATCAGCGAACCGCAGCGGCTGTCGCGGTAGATGCGCTCCAGCGGCAGGCTCTTGAGCATGGCCTGGCCGCCGCAGCTGCGAATAGCCCTGGCCGCCAGGGCGTTCGCGTTTTCCATCACTGTATGCTGCGCGGCCAGCGCGCGCAGCACGCCTTCTCTGGAGGGGTCAGGCCCGGCCTCGGTTATGGCGGCGAACCACAGCGCCTTGGTCTGTTCCAGCATGACGCGCATCTCGGCCATGGCGATCTGCTTGGTGGGGTACATGCGGCGCTTGACGGGCGGGGTGCCGGGCTGTTCGCCGCGCAGGTAGCGCACCGTGAAGTCATGCGCGGCCTGTGCCAAGCCCATATAGGTGGGGGTCAGCGTCATGAACATGTGCGGCCAGCGGGTGGCGGCCTGGAAGTAGAGGCCGGGCGGCATCAGCAGCGCGTCCTCAGGCACGAACACATCCTGGAACAGCAGGTTGCGGCTGACGGTGCCGCGCATGCCCAAGGGGTCCCATTCGCCGGCGACGGACACGCCTTGTGCATCGGCGGGCACGCCGAGATAGAGCGTGTTGCGGCGAGAGGCGGTGCCGTCGGTGATGTCGGTGCAGAGAATGCCGTAGTGATGCGCGTAGCCGGCGAGCGAGGCGAAGATCTTCTTGCCGTTGACCACGAAGCCGCCATCGACGCGGCGCGCGGTGGTGCCGAAAGCCGCCGCCCCCGCCGCCGCCGCCCCGCCCTCCGAAAACGGCTGCGAATAGATCGCGCCATCGGCCAGGATGCGCCGGTAATGCACCGCCCGATGCGCGTGGTGCTGCGTGCGGGTGGGCGCGTCCATCTCCAGGTCGTCGGTCAGCACGCCGGTCCAGAGCGTGCTGCAGACATGCATGTTCCAGGTCAGCGCTGTAGCGCCGCAGTAACGGCCGAGTTCCGCGGCCACCAGGCAATAGGCGCGGAAATCGGCGCCCATGCCGCCATCGGCCTGCGGAATGCAGATGCCAAGCCAGCCTTCGGCCGCCATGTCCCGGTAGTTGTCGGAGGGGAAGATTGCCTCACGGTCCCAGCGCGCGGCGCGGGGTGCCAGAACGCGCGCGCCGAATTCGCGCGCGCGCGCGGTCAACGCGGCTTCGAAGGGTGTGAGACGGAAAGCGCGCGGGTCAAAGATCGGCGCGTCGGTGTGGGTCAGGGCTTGGTCCATGGCGGGGCGCAGGGTCGCATATGGTAATTCATATGTCAGTCAGGAAGTCGCTCAGCGCGGCCTCGAAAGCGGCGGGTTGCTCGAGGTGCGGGACATGGCCGGCATTCTCGATCACCGTCAGGCGCGCGCCGGCAATGGCATCGACCATGCGCTGCATCGTGCGCGGCGGCGCCACGGCATCCTGCGCGCCGGCGATGCACAATGCGGGTGCGGCGATGCGCCCGATATCGGCGCGCCGATCGAAGCGTGTCAGGCAGGCGAGCGTGGCGCGCCAGGTGGCTTCCGGCACCGTCGCCATCGCCGCCGCCATGGCCGGTTCGCAGGCCGGGTCCGCCCCCGCCGCCGCCATGCCCGAGACCAGCTGAGCGGCCGCCTGCGGCATGCTCAAACCCTGCTCCAGCGGGCGTAGCCGATGCGCCAGGAATGCCTCGGCGAAGGACGCGTCCTTGCCGCCAAAGGCCGGCGTCGTGGCGTAGGGCACCAGGCGCCGCACGCGCCCGGGAAAACGCAGCGCGAACTCCAGGGCGATCATGCCGCCCATCGAGTGCCCGACCAAATCCACCACCGGCGCGTCCAGATCTGCGGACAGGGTCTCGGCCAGCGCGGAACAATCCAGCGGGTCGATCAATGCGCGGCCGGCATAGCCGGGCTGGTTCCAGGCCAGCACGCGGCGGCCAGCGAAGGCGCGCGCCGTGCCCGCCCAGAGATGCGCCGCACCACCTATGCCGGACAGGCATACCACCGGCACGCCCGCGCCGGCCCAATCGATGAAGGCGCTCACAGCACGACGCCCTCGCGCACCACAGCCTCGCCATCCAGCGTGATGGTGGTGTTGAAGACCGGGATGTCGAAATGGCCTTCCGTGAAGCGGCCGGCGAATTCATTGGCGCCGGTCGAGAACAGGAAATTGCCGGCCACGCAGCGCAGCTCCGTGCCGTTGGTGTCGCGCTGGTCGTACATCGCCAGTGCCTCATAGCGCGCGCGGGGGTTCAGGCCCCAGCCGACATGGGAAACCGCATAGGCCGCGCGATCGCCCCAGGCGTCCAGGTAGCGGCGCATCAGCATGGCATCGGCGCCCTGGCCTTCGATGGCGGTGATGTGGTCATCCTCCAGCGTCAGCACGACGCGGCCCGTCAGGTATCGCTTGAAGGTCAGGTTCACATCGCCTGCATCCAGCACCAGGCGCCCACGCACGGTGCCGCGTGCGGGGAAGGAGACGACGACGCCGCCCGGCCAATGCGCGATGGTGCCGGGACGGTCGGTCCAGCCCCAGACGCCGGCGGTGGTCGCACCCGCCATATCCACATGCAGGTCGGTGCCGGCAGCCGACGTCACATGCATGTGCTTCGCCGCCCGCGCGCGCCTGACGGCGGCCTTGACCAGCGCCTCGTCCTCCGCCCGGGGGATCAGGCGTGCCAAGGCTTCGGGATGCTCGTTGCTGACCATCAAGATGCGCGCGCCACTGACCAAAATGTCCTTCAGTTCACCAGCATGCAATAATCCCTCCATCGTGAGGTCGATGATGAGGGGGCTGGCTTTCAGCGCTGCCAGTACCGCCGGATGGCCCTGCAAGGCGCGCGACGCGCCGGTGGAGCGGACCGGCACCGGCGCGCTCGCGGTAGGGGTGGGAAGGATGCAACGAAACGGGCGCAAACCCGCCTGCAAGGCCGCCATTTCCGCCAGTTCAAGGTTCAGCGGCCGGGACTGCGACTCCGCCAGCAGACAGACAGCGCTGCCCGAGTCGGGCCGACATAGGCGCAGCACTTCGGCAAAGGCAGCGACCCAGGCATTTTCCAAGCGATCAGCTAACATTCGAGTGATCCATCCAGCCCAGACCGTCGTTTCATGTCATTTGCGGCATGAATTCGCGGCAAGAAACAAGGATGCCCATGATCTAATATGCATTTTTGACCACCCAACAATCTCGCCAGCGCAATGAATAGGCCGATTCACAAGGGATTCTCCAGCGATCACGATGTGTGCAGCCGTTCCCTGCCGCAAGCAGTCACGGCTTCGCACGCCTGTCATTCGTGGTATCATTCATTTGGATTAGAAACCATGTTATCATCCATTTGCATGAGAAGGAGGACCCCGGGATGTTCGCAATGGTCAGCAATGAGGCCGCAGCGCCGCGGTTTGTGGATGACTACCTCCTGTATCTAATGGCCCGTGCCTCGCATGTGGTGTCTTCAGAGTTTCATTCGGTCCTGCGCCGTGCCGGCGTGCAGGTGCCTGTGTGGCGCGTGCTGGCGACCCTCGCCGGCAGCCCGGGCGAGACGGTCAGCGGGCTGGCCGATGCATGCCTGTTGCAGCAGCCGACCATGACGAAGCTGCTCGACCGCATGGTGCGTGAGGGGCTGGTCAAGCGCCTGCCCGATGCGAACGACCGGCGCGTGGTGCGCATCCAGATGACCCCGCGCGGCGAAAGCCTGGTGGCGGATCTGCTGGTCAGCGCCAAAAAGCACGAGGCCGAGGTCCTGGCACGCTACCCGGAAATGGACGGGATGCAGCTGAAAAACCTGATGCGCGCGCTGATTGGCCGGCATCGCCGCGGCAAGCGCGCCATGGCCGTGGCTGTCGCCTCCTGATCAGCCGCGGACCAATAGCAGCACCAGAGGCAAGGTCAGCACTGAGAGTAGTGTGCTGACCAGCACCGCCGCACCCGATTCCGCGGCACCGATCCGGTAGCGACTGGCCATCAGGAAGGCATTTGCGCCGGTCGGCAGGGCAGCGGTCACCGTGGCGACGGCGGTCTCGAGCGGTGACAACGCGCTCGCCCAGCAGCACAGCCAAACCAGCAAAGGCAGCATTGCCAACTTGAGCGCCAACGTCACGCTGGTCTGCCGCCAGGCAGCGGCGATGTTGAAGCCGGTCAGGGATGCGCCCAGTGCGAAGAGCGCAGCCGGCGGGCCGGCCGCGCCCAGCATCTCCAGCGTGCGGCGCAGCGGGACGGGCACGGGCAGCCCGGCCAATGCCACCGCCAAGGCGGCGAAGACCGCCACCACGATCGGGTTGCGCAGCACGCCACCCGCGGCAGCGCGGGCCACCGCCCAGGGCTGGGCGCGCGCATGCACCGCGATCTCGGCCACCACTGTTCCCGACGTCAGCAACAACAGCGCATGCAGCGCCAGGATCACCAGCAGGATGGAAAGGCCCTGCTGACCGAAGGCCGCGAAGATGATCGGTATGCCCATCATGACCGTGTTGCCGAAGCTGGCATCGAGCGCCATCGGCCCGCTGCGTGCGAGCGACCAGCCCAATACCCGGCCACCGACCAGAACAGCGCCATAGAGCGCGAAGGCAGCGATGAAGAAGGCGACCGCCGCGCGGCCCCCGCCGCTATGCCCGCCGGTGCCGGAAGCGAAGAGCAGCGCGGGCGTGGCCACTGCAAAGACAAAGGCGTTGATGCCGCGAAAACCGGCCTCGTCGATCCAGGCGCGGCGCGCCGTGACGTAACCCATCGCTATGATGATGAAGACCGGTGCGGCAATGGCCAGCACCGCGAGCATCAGGCCAGGCCGCGCACGAAATCCGCAAGGCCGGTCTGCCGTGCGCGGCTGCTGCGGGCGGCGTGCAGGATGGCGCGCAGGGAAGCGAGTGTTGCGTCGAAATCACGGTTCACCAGCACATGGTCGGCGTCGGACCAGTGGCTGATCTCCTCGCGCGCCGCGGCCATGCGGCGGGCGATTTCGGCGGCGCTGTCCTGGCCGCGGGCGGCGAGGCGGCGTTCGAGTTCGCCAATGTCCGGAGGAAGGAGATGGACGCAGACGACATCAGCCGGCAGGGCGGCGCGCAGTTTCAGATGGCCTTGCCAGTCGATGTCGAACAGCACGTCCTGGCCGGCGGCGAGTGCGGCTTCCACGGGCGCGCGGGGGGTGCCGTAGCGGCGGCCGAAGACCTCGGCCCATTCGAGCATGTCGCCGGCTTCGACCATCGCCATGAATTGCGGCATGTCGCGGAAGAAGTAGTGCACAGCTTCGGTCTCGCCCGGGCGCGGGGCGCGGGTGGTGGCGGAGACAGAGAGCTTCAGGCCCGGCTCGGACTGCAGCAGCGCGCGCGACAGCGAGGACTTGCCGACACCGGATGCCGCGCAGAGCACGAGACACAAGCCGCGCCGGGCGATCGTGTCATTCGACATTGGCGGCCTGTTCGCGCAGGCGCTCCACCGCGGCCTTGATGGCCAGGCCCACGCGGGTCAGGCCGAGGGAGGCGGATTTGCTGCACAAGGTGTTGGCCTCACGGACGAATTCCTGGGTGAGGAATTCGAGCTTGCGGCCGACCGCATCGCCTTCGGCAATCAGCGTGCGCGCGGCGGCGATATGGGCGGAGAGACGGTCGAGTTCCTCGCGCACATCGCTGCGTTGGGCCAGTAGCGCGACTTCCTGCGCGAGGCGTTCTTCATTGACCCGGCCAGGTTCGAGAAGCTGCGCCAGGTTCTCCAGCAGGCGCGCGCGTTGCGCGGCGGGCTGGGTGGCGGCTTCGCGCGCAGCCTAGTCGGTGAGCGCGGCGATCTCATCGAGCAGCGCGGAGAGGATGGTGCCGAGGCGCGCGCCCTCGGCGGCACGGGAGGCGTTGAGCGCCACCAGCGCACGATCCCAGGCGGCCAGCAGCGTGGCGTTCTGCGCGGCGAGCGCGGCTTCATCGGGTTCGGGGATGTCCGCGCGCAGCACGCCGGGCAGGGTCAACAAAGCCTCCGCGCGCGGCGGCGCTGCACCAGGAATGCGCGCGGCGACCTCCAGCGCGAGGGACAGCATGCGATCAAGCACAGCCTGGTCCAGCTTGGGTTCGGGCCGTGCCTCGCGCTTCATCGCCAGGCCGATCTGCACATTGCCGCGCTTCAGGCGTTTGGACGCAGCCTCACGCACCGGACCTTCCAGTGCATCCAGGCCGGAGGGCAGGCGCATGCGCAGTTCGAGGCCGCGGCCGTTCACCGACTTGGCTTCCCAGGCGAAGCCCGTGCCATCCGGCAGAACGCCCGACTCACGCGCGAAACCGGTCATGGACTGCATCATGCGGCGGTCCGTGTGGCCATCACGTCACGCATCATCGCAACGGCCTTGCGCATGTCGTCAGGTGTGACGGCGCCGATGCAGCCGATGCGAATGGTTGGTGTGGGCGTCGTGTAGAAATTGCTGATCAGCACGCCACGCGCCTTCAGCGCATCGACGAAACCTTGCAGGTCAAAGCCGGGCGGCTGATGCAGCGTGACGATGATCGGGCCTTGCTGCGCCTGGTCGAGATAGGGCGCGAAGCCCATCGCGCGCGCGCCTTCGGACAGGATGCGCATATTGGCGCTGTAGCGCGCAAGGCGCGCGGACTGACCGCCCTCGGCGTCAAACGCGTCCAGCGCCGCGTCGAACGCCGCGATCGCCTGCACGGGCGGCGTGAAGCGGATGCTGCCCCAGCCATGCGTCAGCGCGTGCTGCCAGACATCGTGCAGGTCGAAGCTCCAGGAGCCGGCGCGGCCGGGCGCCAGCGCGGCCAGCCGCGCGACGCAGAAGCCCATGCCCGGCAGGCCCTCGAAGCACTTGTTGGAGGTGAACAGCAGCGCGTCGCATTCCGGGTGCTCCGCCATGGAAAAGGGCAGCGCGCCAAAGGCCGAGACGGCGTCCAGGAACATGCGTTTGCCCAGCGCGCGCACGACAGGACCCGCCACATCAGGGTCGTTGATGATGCCGCTGCCGGTCTCCGACACCACCATGGCCAGATGCGTCGCATCCGGGTGCGCCGCGAACATCGCATGCACATCGTCGGCGGTCACACCGCGCGTATCCGGCAACGCCCATTCATGCACGACGCGCCCCGCCGCGCGGGTCAGCTTCGCGATGCGCTGCGCATAGACGCCGTTCACCGGCACGATGATCGCGCCGCCCGCATCCACCAGCGAGCGGACCGTCGCCTCCACCAGGAAATGCCCGGCACCTTGCAAGGGCAGCACGGCATGTTCGCCCGGCACACCGCCGGCGATGGCCAGGATACGCTCACGGATGCGCGCATAGACCGGGCGGAAATCATTGTCCCAGGGCGCGATGTCGCGCGCGGCGGCGGCTCGGATTTCGGGCCGCGTCTGCACGGGGCCGGGCGTCAGCAGGATCATGCGGGGCGTTTATCCCGTTCGTGCGAGAAGGGCGAGGACGGCATCCTGCCAGCCGCGCCAGGCGGCGTCAGCCGCGGCACCGCTGCGCTCGGCGGCCTGGCTGGCTGCGTTCAGCGAGCGTCGCGCGGCTTCCCGCTCGGCACCGCTGCGGTCGTCGACGGCGGCGCGGGCGCGCTCCAGCGCGGCATTGTCGGCGGCGTGCGCGTTGGCCGCCGCACGCGCAGCATCCAGCAGGCGGCGCAGCACGACCAAGCGTGTGATGATGTCGGCCAGCAGATCGCGGCCGCCCGTTTCAGGCGCGGCGCGGTCCAGCAGCTGTTGCAGACGTTCCACGCTGCCGGGACCGCCAGGCAGGCGGCGGGCTTCCTGTTCCAGATTGGCGCGGCGCCAGGTGAAGGCCTGCGGGTCACCCAGGCCGGCATCCCAAAGCGGCAATTCCTGGCGCGACGGCCGCGCGAAGACGAAGTCGAACCGGGCCGGCGCGGCGTCAATCCGTGCCTCGTGCCGCAGGCCGAAATCACCCTGCGCAGCCACGGCGAAGCGCGGCGTGAAGCCCTGCATCGCCGGCAGGTCGAACAGGATCGGGCCATGCGCGCCGCGCGGGTCAACGGTGTAGGACAGGCTCTGTTCCTCCTCCGCCTCAAGCACCACCACGCCGCGTGCCAGCGCGATGCGGCGAATGCTGTCGCGGCGTTCCTGCGCGGGCGTCAGCAGCACGTCGCGGTCGCGCGCATAGGCCAGCAGCCGCGCCTCGCCCACGGGCATGGCGCGCAACTCCGCATCGCCCAGAAAAGCCATGTCGCGCGCGGCATAGACGGTCACGATGCCGTCCGGCAGCACGGCCTGCGTGGTGTTGCGGATGCGCACGGCGTTCAGTGGATTGCGCGCCTGTGCACCTTGCACCCACCACAGCGTCTCGGCGGGCAGCGAGGCATCGACGAATGGCAGGTTCGCCGTCTCGTTCGCCAGCACGGTGACCGGGTTGGGCAGGGTGTAGGCAACCCGACCCTCCGTGCTTTCGGCCACAGCTTGCGGTTGCGCCCCAGGGACGGCTGCCGGCGCTGCGCGCACCACCGGCGCGGGCGCCATTATGGCCATCGGGGGCGCCGGCCGCGGTCCCGTATCGGCCTGCGGGCGGAAGACTTCCGCACCGCGCACCGGCACCTCGATCCGTTGGCGCAGCACCGGTGTATACAACGCCTGACGCAACGCCGCCGGATTGCCGGAGACCAGCGACAGGCGCACATCACGCCAATCCGCGCCACTGCGATTCTCCACGACCGCCCAGCCCGACAGCCGCGCCGTGCCATCGCCAATCACCAGGCGCCAGCTGGGCTTCCACAAGGGTGCGCCAGTCACATAGGCCAGGCCCACATCGCGCACGCCGGGCGAGAAACGCAGCACAGCCTCGCGCGCATCCGCGGCCCGCGCGGTGGCCAATGCCGCCGCGGCGCGGTCCACGCGCGCGGCGAGCGCCGTGTCGGTCAGCCGCATCGCATCACCCTCGCGCAGCGCCAGCGACAACACACCGCGTTCGGTCAGCAGCAATAGGCGCAGCGCATCGCCCTCGCCGGTCGCATCCAGCAGACGCCCATGCGATCCGGCCATTTCCACCAACTGCCCGCGCAGCGCGCGCAGCAACGACAGCCGGTCGGCAAAATCCTCCTCGCGCAGCGGCAGGCCCTGGAAGGCTTCCTCGGCCATCTCGCGCGCCGGCAGCGTCAGGCCCAGCACCTGGCCTGTCGCATCCAGCGCCACCAGCGACTTCAGCACATCATCCACCTGCGGCAGCGCGATGGTGATGCGCACACGCCCATCTGCCGGCAACGCGCCATACCGCTCGATCTGCGCCAGCCCGGCATTGGAGAGCGTGACACTGCGCACCGGCAATTCCTGTGCGGCAACAGGCAGTGCCAGCACGGCCAGCACCGCCAGGCCGATGATGTGCTTCCTCATGCGCGCAAGCGTATCGCAACCGCGCCCAATGACGCCAGCAGCGCCATGCCGAAAACCGCAGTGTGATTCTCATTGGTCGCGGCGAACAGCGCGGCAGCGGCAAAGGCCGTCACCGCCTGCGCGGCCGCATAGCCCACCGTGCTGCGCACCCATACTGCCGGCGCTCGCGCCCCATAGGCCTCGCGCACCAGCGCCAGCATCACGGCCGTCACGCCCACGCCCGCGAAGCCGCATGCAAACGCGCCCGGCCAGACCAGCACCGGCACGGGCGGCAACAGCAAAACCATCCCCACCACCTGCACCCATAACCAGAGCCGCGCCGCGCGAAGCCCACCGATGCGATCCACGACCCGCCCGCCAGCCAGCGTGCCGCACAGCGCGCCCGCGCCGAAGCACGCCCAGGCCAGCGCGCCCGAGGCCAGCGAATAGCCATGCGCGCGCACCGCCAGGTCCGACAGGTAGATCATCGGCACGACCATCCCGACCGCCGACAGCGCATAGGCGCTCAGCAATGGCGACCACCCACCCGCCATGCCGGCGACGGGCGCAGGCACGCGCGGCCAATTGCGCGTCGCCCACAGCCAGGCCGCAGCAGCGCCCAGCGCCAGCATGGCCCATGCCGTCTCCGGCCCAGCCAGCAGCAACACCGGCATCGCCAAGGCGCCGATCGTGATGCCCGAAGCCACGCCCGCCACCACCAGCCCAGAGGCCAGGCCACGCCGCGCCGGCTCCACAGCCGCCTGCACGGCGGGGCCGGCCAGTGTCATCAGCCAGCCGCCAGCAATGCCGGCCACGCCGCGCCAACATGCCAACCACCAGAAGCCCCCATTCCAAGCGCAGGCCGCGAAGGACAGCACGACCAGCCATGCGCCCGCATCCAACGCGCGCGGCACGCCGATGCGCCGCGCCAATGCCTGGCCGCTCAGCGCGCCGGCCAGGTAGGTGGCGAGAGCCACGGCGCCGAGGATAGCCGCGCCCTCGCCCTCGACCCAGCCGGCGGTGACCATCGCGGGAAACAGCGGCACGAAGGCAAAGCGAGCGAGGCCGATGCCCAACAGCGTGGCCGCCGTGCCGGACAGCGCGGTGGGCCAGAAGCGCGTCACTTGCGGCGACGTTTGGGCGGCGGCGCCATGATGCGCGCGGCGGGCGCTGCGTTGGCCAGCGGGTGATGCGCTTGCACCACGGCGCGCAGTCTCTCCTCCAGCACCTTGGTGTAGACTTGCGTGGTCGCGATGTCGGCATGGCCGAGCAGGATCTGCAGGCTGCGCAAATCGGCGCCGCGGCCGAGCAGATGCGTCGCAAAGGAATGGCGCAGCACATGCGGCGAGACGCGCGCGGGGTCCAGGCCCGCCGCCAGCGCCGCTTCCTTCAGCAGCAGCCCCAAGCCCTGCCGCGTGAAATGCCCAGCCTTGCCGCGCGAGGGAAACAGGTAGCGCGCCGCCACCGCACGCCCGCGACCGCGCGTTTCGGCATCACCACGTGCGTCCATCACCGCGTCGCGCGCGCGATTGGAGACCGGCACCAGGCGTTCTTTGCCACCCTTGCCGCGCACGGCGATCAGCGGCGCGTCGGCGCGCAAGGCGCCAGCCGGCAGCGTGACCAATTCGCTGGCGCGCAACCCGCTGGCGTAGAGCAGTTCGACGGCCGCCATGGCGAGTGGCGCGCGCGTCGGCGGCAGGCGCTGCGCGCCGTCGATCAACGCCTCCACCTCGGCTTCGGAGAGCGCTTTCGGCAAACCCGCGGGCAGACGCGGGCTGTCGAGCAGTTCGGTCGGGTCATCGGCGCGAATCCCCTCACGCACAAGGAAGCGGAACAATTGTCGGAGTGCCGAAAGCTTGCGCGCCTGGCTGCGTGGTGAAAGCCCATCCGCCGCCAGCCCCGCCAGATGCCCGCGCAGATCATCCGCGGTGGCATCGGCGCCGTGCCGCGCCAGGAAATCCGCGAGGTCCGCCCGGTAGGCCAGCAGCGTGTTGCGCGCGGCGTTGCGTTCCGCCGCGAGCATGTCGAGGAACAGATCGAGCGCCGTGCCGCCCGCAATCACCGAGGCAACGACTGATACGCCGCGAGGCAGGCCATATCCAGCAGCTGGTTCACGCCCAGCTGCATCGGCACGATCTGCGCCGGCTTCTCCAGGCCCATCAGCACCGGGCCAATGGTGGTCGCACTCGTCAAATGCGGCACCGCGCGCGTGAGGATATGCGCCGCATGCAGGCCCGGCATCACCAGGACATTGGCCGGTCCCGTCAGGCGGCAGAACGGATACAGAGCCGCGCGCAGCTTGGGGTCGAGTGCTACATCGGCGGCCATCTCGCCATCGTATTCGAAATCCGCACCATGCGTGTCCAGCAGCTTCACCGCATCGCGCACGCTGCCCGGGATCACGCCCTTCGGGTCGCCGAAAGTCGAGAAGGAGAGGAACGCCACGCGCGGCTCCAGACCGAGGCGCCGCGCCGCATTCGCCGCACCGCGCGCGATCTTGGCCAGTGTCTCCGCATCGGGGCGTTCATGGATCGCGGTGTCGGCCACCAGCACCGTGCCGGAACGCCGCGCGACCATCATGGTCAGGCCGAACAGCACCTTGCCATGCTCGGCATCCAGCGCCATGCGGATGTTCTCCAGCGCGTCCGAATAGCTGCGGGTTTCGCCCGTGACCAAGGCGTCGGCCTCGCCCTTCGCGACCATGCAGGCGGCGAAGACATTGCGGTCCTGGTTCACCAGGCGCTGGCAGTCGCGGAACAGATAGCCGTCACGCTGGCGCTTGGCGTAGAGCCATTCTGCATAGCGACGCTGGCGTTCGGGGCTGCTGCGCGCGTTCAGCACCTCCACCTGTGGCGGCAGCGTGGCGCCCAGCGTGGCCAGCACGGCATCGATGCGTTCCTCGCGGCCCACCAGCACCGGCGTGCCATAGCCGGCATTGGCGAAGGCGATGGCGGCGCGGATGACCTTCTCCTCCTCGCCCTCGGCGAACACGACGCGGCGCGGCTTGGCGCGCACGGCTTCGTGGATCGCCTCCAGCGCATTGGCCGCGGCGTCCAGCCGGCCGGTGAGGTCGCGCGCGTATTTGGCCAGATCCGCCAAAGGTTTCTGCGCAACGCCGCTGTCCATAGCGGCCTTGGCGACCGCAGTAGGCACCCGGCTGATCAGGCGTGGATCGAAGGCGTTCGGAATGATGTACTCCGGGCCGAAGACAAGGCGCTTGCCCGCGCCGCTGCGCGCCACTTCCTCCGGCGCTTCCTCGCGCGCGAGCTGCGCCAGGGCTTCGGCGGCGGCGACCTTCATCGCGTCATTGATGGTGCGCGCGCGCACATCCAGCGCGCCACGGAAGATGAAGGGAAAGCCCAGGACGTTGTTCACCTGGTTCGGATAATCGCTGCGCCCAGTGGCGACGATGGCGTCCGCGCGCACCGCGCGCGCCTCCTCGGGCGTGATCTCCGGGTCGGGGTTGGCCATGGCGAAGATGATGGGCTTGGGCGCCATGGCGCGCACCATCTCGGGCGTCAGCGCGCCCTTCACCGAGAGGCCGAAAAACGCATCCGCGCCGGTGATCGCCTGCTGCAGGCTGCGAGCCGGTGTTTCCACCGCATGCGCGGATTTCCACTGGTTCATGCCATCGGTGCGGCCGCGATAGACCACGCCCTTGGTGTCGCAGAGGATGACGTTCTCCGGCCGCATGCCCATGGCCTTGACCAGCTCTGCGCAGGCGATGGCGGCAGCACCCGCGCCGTTGATCACCAGCTTGGTTTCCGCCAGCGTGCGGCCGGTCAGGTGGCAGGCATTGATCAACCCGGCGGCGGCGACGATCGCGGTACCATGCTGGTCGTCATGGAAGACCGGGATGTCCATGATCTCGCGCAGTCGGCTTTCGATCACGAAGCACTCGGGCGCCTTGATGTCCTCAAGGTTAATGCCGCCGAAGCTGGGGCCGAGGTATTTCACCGCGTTGATGAACTCGTCCGCATCCTCGGTGTTCAGGCAGAGGTCCATGCCATCCACATCGGCGAAGCGCTTGAACAGCGCGACCTTGCCTTCCATCACCGGCTTCGATGCCAATGCGCCCAGATTGCCTAAGCCCAGCACCGCCGTGCCGTTGGAAATCACCGCGACGAAATTGCCCTTCGAGGTGTAGTCATAGACCAGTGACGGATCGCGCGCGATGTGCAGGCAAGGCTCCGCCACACCTGGAGAATAGGCCAGCGACAAATCCCGCGCGGTGACCAGCGGCTTGGACAGCCTGGTCTCCAGCTTGCCTGGCCGGCCTTCGGCATGCATCGCCAGCGCCTCCGCGCCGGTGACGCGCGCGGTGCGCACATCGGTCAGCGAGACGGGGGGCAGTTCCTTGCGGGTATCGTCCATTTTGCTTCTTTCAGGCGGGCAGATCAAAGGTGAGTTCCACCTTCGCGCCGGTCGGGTCGGTCAGGAAAATCTGGTGCAGCGGAAAGCCGGGGACGGGCGATTCGCCATAGGCCACGCCCATGGCGTCAAACCGCGCGCGGGTTTCCGCAATGCCACTCGCCTTGAACGAGACATGGTCATAGGTGCCCTTCGATTCCGGCAGTTCGTCCAGCCGCGCGGCGATATGCACCACCGCGCAATCGCCCAGGTAGAACCAGATGCCAGGAAAGTCGAAATCCGGCCGTCGGCCTGGCTTCAAGCCCAGCACCTGTCCGTAGAACTGCTCGACCGCCGGCAGGTCCTGCGGGCGGCAACGAATGGTCATGTGGTCCAGGTTGTGCAGTCGCATGTCCGTCCGTCCCTGTCTTGCAGCACATCATGGGCTGTCGCAGGCCGCACGGATACCCAGGCGTTTCGCGCCCGCGAAGGGCTGCTATGACAGGCCATGGACCGCCCGCCCCGCAATCCCGAAGGCGCCACGCCGGCTATGGCGCAATGGTTCGCCGCCAAGGCGCAGCAGCCCGATGCGCTGCTGTTCTTTCGCATGGGCGATTTCTACGAGTTGTTCTTTGACGATGCGCAAACCGCGGCCGAGGCGCTGTCCATCGCGCTGTCACATCGTGGCGAGCACCAGGGCGAGCCCATCGCCATGTGCGGCGTGCCGCATCACAGCCATGAGGCCTATCTGGCGCGGCTGATCCGGCGTGGTTTCCGCGTGGCGATCTGCGACCAGATGGAGACGCCCGAACAGGCCAAGGCGCGCCGCGCGCCGACCATCCGGCGCGAGATCACGCGCGTGGTGACCCCTGGCACCGTCACCGAGGACAGCCTGCTGGAAGCCGCCCGCCCGGCGTGGTTGCTGGCGCTGGTCGAAGGGGGGGCTGCCTGGCTGGACGTGACGTCCGGCGCCTTCGAGACCGAAGCAGCGCCCGACATCCCGGCCTTGCTGGCGCGGCTGGAACCGGCGGAGACCATTGCCACTGCCGGCCTGTGGCCCGCCGCACAGGAGGCCACGCCGCCCCGCAACCCCGCACGCCGCCTGGCGGAAGCCTTCGAGGTCGCTTCGCTGGAAGGCTTCGGCAATTTCGCGGAAGCCGAAATCACCGCCGCCGCCATGCTGCTGGACTATGTGCGCACGACCCAGGCCGGCCGCCTGCCGCATCTTCTGCGCCCGGTGCCGCGCGGCGCCGACGGCGTGCTGCTGCTGGATGCCGCAACGCGCCGTTCGCTGGAATTGTTGCGCAGCGAATCGCGCCATACGCTGATCGCCGCGATCGACCGCACGCTGACCGGCGCCGGCGCGCGCGAATTGGCCGCGCGAATTGCAGCACCATTGGCCGAACCCCGCGCAATCCGCGCGCGGCACGAGGCCGTGGCGCATCTGCTGTCGGCCAGCGAGGCGCGCGCGCGCCTGCGCACCGCGCTGAAAGGCGCGCCCGACATGGCGCGCGCCTTGGCGCGGGTCTCACTGGACCGCTTCGCCCCGCGCGATCTGGGCGCGCTGCGCGACGGCCTGGCGCGCGCGCAGACCATGGCCGATGGTTTGGCCGGCGCGCGGCCTTTGCCGGCGCTTTTGGTCGATGCCGCCGATGCGCTGCTGCCCCCCGAATCGCCCGCCGCAGAACTGGCGCGCGCGCTCACCGCAGAACTGCCCGCGCGGCTGGAGGATGGCGGCGTGGTGGCGCCAGGCTATGATGGCCAGCTCGATGCGCTGCGCCGCCTGCGCGACGATGCGCGCGGCGCCATAGCAGCCATGCAGCGCGACCTGGCGCAGGCCTGGGGCGTGGCCTCGCTGAAAGTGCGGCACCACCAGCAGATGGGCTACCTGGCCGAGGTGCCGTCAGCGCCCGGCGAAAAACTGTTGCGTGACCCGCCGCGCACCGATCCGGCCTTCACGCCGCAACACCGCCAGACCATGGCCAATGCGCATCGCTTCACCTGCGCCGCACTGGCGGAACTGGACCGCAAGTTGAACGAGGCAGCGGACCAGGCATCGGCGCGCGAACGCGCCATCATCGCGCATCTGCGCAGGCTGTGCCTGCACGCCGCCGCCGGTATCACCGCCGCGGCGCGCGCCTCGGCGGAATTGGACGTGCACGCCGCCGCTGCGGAACTCGCCCTGCACGGCTGGTGCCGGCCAGAGATGACCGATGGCGCCGATTTCGCCATCACCGCAGGCCGCCATCCGGTGGTCGAAGCAGCACTCGCCCGCGCGCGCGGCCCCGCCTTTGTGCCCAATGATGCGGAGCTATCGTCCGGCAGCCGCGTCTGCCTGCTGACCGGTCCGAACATGGCCGGCAAATCCACCTTCCTGCGGCAGAATGCGCTGATGGTGGTCCTCGCCCAGGCCGGGCTTTTCGTGCCGGCCGAGGCCGCGCGCATCGGCGTGGTGGACCGGCTGTTCAGCCGTGTCGGCGCTTCGGACGACCTGGCCGGCGGCCGCTCCACCTTCATGGTCGAAATGACCGAAACCGCCGCCATCCTGAACCAGGCCGGCCCGCGCAGCTTCGTCATTCTGGACGAGGTGGGCCGCGGCACCGCCACCTGGGACGGCTTGGCCATTGCCTGGGCGGTGCTGGAAGCGCTGCATGACAGGCTGCGCTGCCGCACCATCTTCGCCACGCATTTTCACGAACTCACCGCACTCGCGGGCAAGCTGCCGGAACTGCGCCTGGCGACGATGCGCGTGCGCGAATGGAAGGGTGATGTGGTGTTCCTGCACAGCGTAGGCCCCGGTGCCGCGGAACGCTCCTGGGGCGTGCACGTCGCGCGGCTGGCAGGCCTGCCGCGCGGTGTGCTCGCGCGTGCGCAATCCGTGCTCGATGCGTTGGAGGCTCGCGCGCGAGAGGGCGGTGGCGTGTTGTCGGACGAATTGCCGCTGTTCCATCGTCCCGCGGCACCCGCGCAGCACCCCATGCTGGATGCGCTGGCCACGCTGGACCCCGATGCGATGTCCCCGCGCGAGGCGCAGGAGGCACTGTATCAGCTCCGCGCCCTGATGAATGGCAGCCGCGAGGCCTGACGCCGGCCCCAGGCCAGCGTGCGATCCTCCATCCCTTCAACGCGTGTCATGGCCGAGGGCCAGCGACGTTGCAGCGGGCCCAGCGCGCGATGCGCCCAGACATATTGGTGGCGCAGCATGAAGAGACCCAGCGCCATGGGTATGATTCCATTGAGAAAAGGAAGGATCAGTCCGATCACGCCCAGGCCCATCAGACCAAAGCCCGCCGTCTTGCGTTTCCAGGAAGGGCGCAGTTCCACCATGCCATGCAGATGGCCCATGCATGACAGGAATGCAAGATTACCATCTTGCAGTATCGCAGTTGCGAAATCGCCTATCGCGCCGCGCAAATTCAGGTTTAATGACGCCGTGATGAAAGACGTGGCGGGGGAGCACCCCGCAAGCGAAACGCCCGAAGACGCCCAGCTGGCCGAGATGGCGGCGCTGCATGGCGCCCTGCTGCCTGCGGGCCCGATCGGGCGCGAACAGGCGCTGACCATTCTGCGCCAGGCCCTGGGCACCATGCAGGCTCGCGTCCAGCGGGTCTTCGAGGCCAAGGAAACCCACGGGCTGGGCGCTGCGCGGCGCTTGTCAGGCCATATGGACGCGATCATCTGCGCGCTGCACAGCTATGCACTGGCAATGCTGCCTCGCGGCCCGCGCGATGCCGAGCAGCCTTTCGCGCTGGTCGCCACTGGCGGCTATGGGCGTGGCGTCCTGGCCCCCTATTCCGACATCGACCTGCTGTTCCTGACCGGCACCAAATCCACCCCGCGCACCGAGCGGGTGGTGGAATTCATGCTGTATCTGCTGTGGGATCTGGGGCTGAAGGTCGGCCATGCGACGCGCAACGCGAAGGACTGCCTGGCCACCGCGCGCAAGGACGTCACCGTGCAGACGGCTCTGGTCGATGGCCGTTTCCTGGGCGGCGATGCCGAGACCTGGCGGCGCTTCGACGCCGAATTCGCCAAGCAACGCGCGCGCGACGGGCTCGGCCCCTTCCTGATCGCCAAGCGCGCCGAACGCGCCGCCCGCCACGCGCGCTATGGCGAGACGCCCTTCATGGTCGAGCCGCATGTCAAGGAAGGCCGCGGCGGGTTGCGCGATCTGCAGACACTGTATTGGCTGGCGCGGCATGCCTTCGGCATCCAGCGAATGCCCGAATTGGTGGGGCCGGGCACACCTGGTGGTGGCTTGCTGGTGGAAAGCGAAGCGCGCGCCATCCGCCGCGCCTGGGACTTTCTCTGGACCATCCGCTTCCACCTGCACTACGTCACCGGCCGCGC
>JAPLOK010000149.1 GCA_026400775.1 Alphaproteobacteria bacterium
GCCTGCGACAACCTCTCCATCTTTATCCAGGCCGCGCGCGTGCGCGGCGAGGCGCTGGACCATGTGCTGCTGCATGGCCCACCTGGGTTGGGCAAAACCACACTGGCGCAGATCGTGGCGAAGGAGATGGGCGTGGGGTTTCGCGCCACCTCCGGTCCGGTGCTGCAGCGCGCCGGCGACCTGGCGGCGATCCTGACCAATCTGCAGGCGAATGACGTGCTGTTCGTGGACGAAATCCACCGCCTGCAACCGGCGATTGAAGAAACCCTCTACCCCGCGATGGAGGATTTCCAGCTCGACCTCATCATCGGCGAGGGGCCGGCGGCGCGCACCGTGCGCATCGACTTGCCGCCCTTCACCCTGGTGGGCGCGACCACACGCTCCGGCCTGCTGGCGCAGCCCTTGCGGGACCGCTTCGGCATCCCGCTGCGGCTGTTGCTCTACACGCCCGAAGAACTCTTCAGCATCATCCGCCGCGGCGCCGAAAAACTGCGCTTCGGCCTGGCGGAAGCCGGCGCGCGCGAGATCGCCGGCCGCTCTCGCGGCACACCGCGAATCGCCGGCCGCCTGCTGCGTCGCGTGCGCGATTTTGCGCTGGTTGCCGGCCGCATCGCCGATCGTGCCATGGTCGATGACGCGCTGAACCGCCTGGAGGTGGACGCCAAGGGCCTGGACGCGATGGACCGCCGCTACCTGCGGCGCATCGCGGAACATCATGGTGGCGGGCCGGTCGGCGTCGAAACTTTGGCCGCCGCGCTGGCGGAGTCGCGCGACACGCTCGAAGACGTGATCGAACCCTTTCTGATCCAGGAAGGCTTCGTGCTGCGGACGCAACGTGGCCGTGTGCTGGGCGAACCCGGCTGGCGCCACCTTGGCCTGACGCCACCCGCCGGCTTCGGCATCCAACCGGACCTGCTGGATGGCTGACCCAAGCCCTGACGAAGAAACAGCGCAGCCGCGCAGCCTGGATCAGGCCGCGCATACGCTGCAAATCCGGACCTATTACGAGGACACCGACGCCGGCGGCATCGTGTACCACGCGACTTATCTGCGCTGGGCCGAACGCGCCCGCACCGAAGCCCTGCGCGCATTGGCGCTGCCCCATGCCGATATGGCAACCCAGCACAACGCCTTCCTGGTGGTGAAACGCATCGAGGTGGAGTATGCGACCCCCGGCCGGCTCGATGACCTGGTCACGGTCCGCACGCGAATCCGCCGTGTTTCCGCCATTCTGGACCTGGATCAGGACGTGATGCTGGAAGGCAAATTGCTCGCCGCGCTGAAGGTGCGGCTGGTCTGCGTGAGCGCCACGACAATGCGCCCACGCGCGATACCCGAACCCTGGCGTTCCGTGCTCCGCGCACGGATCGCCGCCCCGGAGATGGATGCATGAACCCGGTCACCAGCGCCCCGCTTGCCGCCACGCACGACATGTCGCTGCTGGGCCTTTTCATGATGGCCGACTGGGTCGTGAAGTCGGTGATGCTGGCGCTGATTTTCGCCTCCATCTTCGTCTGGGCCATCGTCTTCGAGAAGACGCAGGCACTGCGCCGCGCACGGCGTGAGGCCGACGCGCTGGAAGACCAGTTCTGGTCCGGCGGCAGCCTCGATGAGCTGTTCCGCAAGCAGGGCGAAACGCCGCAGCACCCGCTGGCCGCGGTGTTCGTCTCGGGCATGCGCGAATGGCGGCGCAGCATGGAAAGCACGGGTGCCGCGCAATTCGTCGCCGGCACCAAGGAACGCGTCGAACGCGCCATGGCCGTGACGATCCAGCGCGAAATGGAGCGCCTGGAAAGGCGCATGACCTTCCTGGCCAACACGGGTTCGGCCGCGCCCTTCATCGGGCTGTTCGGCACGGTCTGGGGCATCATGAACAGCTTCACGGCGATTGCCGGCATGCAGAACACGTCGCTGGCTGTCGTAGCACCTGGTATCGCCGAAGCGCTGTTTGCCACCGCGATCGGTCTGGTCGCAGCCATCCCCGCGGTGCTGGCCTACAACATGCTCGGCAGCCAGCTGGCGAAATTCGCTTCGCGCATGGAGGGCTTCGC
>JAPLOK010000138.1 GCA_026400775.1 Alphaproteobacteria bacterium
ATGACAGAACTCGGCCTGCGTGATGGCGGCGATCTGCGCCGCGTCACGCCGGGCCTGGACGGCATCCATTGGTCCGAACAGGGCGTGCGGGAGGCCGCGCGGGTGACGGCCGCGGCGCTGATCGCGCAGGTGCCGCCAGCGCGCAGGCGGTAACCCTGTCCGATCCGCTGCTGCCGTGGGCAGCAGCGGGTGAATCGGCCAGGCGAAAACAGCTACCTGGCCGCCGCCTGCCGCACCACGCGCAGGAATTCCGCGGGCGCCATGGCATTGGCGCCGAAATAGCCGCGCTGGTCGGGCATGTGTTCCATGTTCCCTTCCAGCAGCTGCCAGATCAGCAGCCGCGGCCGCGTGTTGCGGAAGATCGGGCCGGAGAGATACTCCGTCAGTATCTTCCAATGGCCGAAATTGCCCGCGCGCATGAACAGGCTGATCGGCCGCCCCAGCGCACTGGACAATGCGGGCGTGAACCCGAACAGCGGCATGGTGAAGCTGTTGCCGGCCAGGGCCACATCGCTGCCCGCATCATCATCGCCCAGCAAGCTGCCCACGGCCGGCGGCACGGCGCGGATGCGGTAGCGTTCCATCGGGAAGCGCGCGCGATCGGCCTGCGGCAGCAGCGCGGTCAGGTCGGCTGTTGCTTGGGTGAAGTTCACCCAATCGCCCAGCCTGGTGCCGGGGCGGCTGGAGGGTGGCAGCCGCGCTGCCTGCGCCGAGCGCGCCATTTCCTCGGCCGCCAGATAGGCGGCCGGCGGGCGCCAATGATTGTCCTGCTTGAAGAAGATGGGCTCGCGCTCGCGGCTCTTGAGGCCGCCGAAGGCGGTGGCCAGGTCGGGCATTTGCGCGCCGGCCCGGCGCCATTGCTCCAGCAGGGTGGAATAGCGCTGCTCGGCCTCCGCACCCATGCGGAAGGTCTCGGGCAGGAATTCGGGGTAGATGCGGGCGCGCATCGGCACCAGCACGATGCCCACCTCGATCCCGCCCTGCTTCAGCAGGCCGATCGCTTCCGAGATCAGCCCGCCCACCCGGCGCACGCCCGCGATATTGCCCGCGCGGATATTTTCCCAGGCCGCGAACAGCCAGCCATCGCGGCCGATCACCACCTCGCCGCGGATTGCCGCCAGCGCGGGCGTGGCCAGCGCCGCGCCGCCCAAGGCCAGGGCACGCCGAGACAGCCTCATGCCAAGGCCCCCCGGATGCGGCTGATGAACTGCGCGGGCGGCATGGCGTTGGGGCCGAAATAGGCGGCTTGGTCCGGCATGTGTTCCAGGTTGCCTTCCAGGATCAGGATGATGATGGCGCGGGGCCGGCGGGTGCGGAACAGCTCTCCCTCCAGATAATCGGTCAGGCGCTTCCAATGGCCATGATTGCCGGTGCGGTGAAATAGCCCCACGGGGCGGTTCAGCGCCCTGGACAGCATGGGCGTGAAGCCGAAATTGGGCAAAGCGAAGCTGTCGCCCAGCACCATGACCTCCTCGGCCGTGTCGCCATCCAGCAGCCCGCCTTGTGCGGGCGGCAGGGCGCGCACGCGGAAGCGTTCCGGCGGGTAGGCGGCGCGCTGCGCGGGCGGCAGCAGATTGGCCAGGATATGCTCACGGAACGTCAGGTTGCCCCAGGCGCCCAGCCTGGTGCCGGGCCGCGCCGAGGCGGGCAGGGCAGGGCCGATGGCGCGTGCATGCTCCTCGGCCGCCAGATAGGCCGACCAGGGGCGCCAATGCGTATCGGCCAGGAAGAACACAGGCTCCTGTGCGCCGTGTTTAATGCGCAGGAAATGCTCGGCCATGTCCGGCACGATGGCGCCGGCGGCGCGGAAGGCATCGCGCGCCACGCCGTAACGCGCCTCCGCATCGGGTGAGATGGCGGTGCCGGCGGGCAGGAATTCGGGGTAGACGCGCGCCCGCGTCGGCACCAGCGCCACCGAGACCTGGATGCCCGCCCGCACGATCAGCCCGAAGCCCTCGGCCAGCAGGGCGCAGACGCGGCGCACCGCGGGTAATATTCCTGGGCGCAGGGATTCCCAATTGGCGAAGAGCCAGCCCTCGCGCGCTACCAGCACCGGGTCGAAGCGGCCGGTCTGCGCCGACGCAGCGGGCGCCAGGCCAGGCGCGGCCAGGGGCAGGACAAGCATTGTGCGGCGTTGGAGCATGGCAGCGTTATGCCGCGCGGGAGCGGTGCGGTTCAACAGGGTAAACCATGATCTCGGCAGGCAATTCGCGCCAATCCGCTGTGGCTATGGCGCGGATCGGGACAGCCTATCCGCGCACCGCATCGGCAAGCCGGCGCACCGTATCGAGCACGGCGCGCACCGTGCCGGGCGTCGCCTGGCCCTTGGCGTCCAGGCTCTTGGCCAGCGCATCCACCAGCGAGGAGCCGACCACCGCGCCATCGGCGATGCGCGAGGCCTGGCCCGCGTCATCGGGTGTGCGGATGCCAAAGCCGATCGCAATCGGCAGGTCGGTATGGGCGCGGATGCGCGGGATATTCGCCGCCACATCCGCCATGCCGATCGCGCGCGTACCGGTGATGCCGGTGATCGAGACATAGTAGATGAAGCCGCTGCACGACCGCAGCGCACCAGGCAGGCGCGAGTCATCCGTGGTGGGCGCGATCAGGCGGATCAAGTCCAGGCCTTGCGCGGTGGCGAAGGGGTCCAGGTCAGCACTTTCCTCGGGCGGCATGTCCACCACGATCAACCCATCCACGCCGGAGGCGGCGGCATCGGTGCAAAACCGCTCAGGGCCGTAGGACAGGATGGGGTTCAGGTAGCCCATCAGGATGATCGGCGTGCTGTCATCCTCGGCGCGGAAATCGCGCACCATGGCGAGTACGCCGGCTGGTGTGGCGCCCGCCTTCAGCGCGCGCTGGCCGGCGGCCTGGATGATCGGGCCATCGGCCATCGGGTCGGAGAAGGGCACGCCGATCTCTATGAGATCTGCCCCCGCGCCGGGCAGGCCTTGCAGGATGGCCATGCTGGTCGCGGGGTCGGGGTCATAGCCCTGGACGTAAGTCACCAGCGCGCCGCGACCTGCGGCTTTCAGCGCGGCGAACTTCCCGGCAATTCGGTTTTTGCCCGGCTGATTCACGCTCCGCTCCGCTCCGCGATCAGACGGGGTCACAGCGTGACCCCCAGATGCTTGGCCACCGCGAAGATGTCCTTGTCCCCACGGCCGCACATGTTCATGCAGATGATGTGGTCCGCCGGCAGTGTCGGCGCGATCTTCATCACATGCGCCAGCGCATGCGCCGGTTCCAGCGCCGGTATGATGCCTTCGAGCTTGGTGCAGAGTTGGAAGGCTTCGAGCGCCTCCTTGTCCGTGATCGCCATGTATTGCACACGGCCCAGCTCATGCAGCCAGGAATGCTCTGGTCCGATGCCGGGATAATCCAGGCCCGCGCTGATGGAATGGCCTTCCAGGATCTGCCCCTGCTCATCCTGCAACAAGTAGGTGCGGTTGCCGTGCAGCACGCCAGGCCGGCCGCCGGTCAGGCTGGCGGCGTGGCCGTTCGGCACGTCCACGCCATGGCCGCCGGCCTCCACGCCATGCATCGCGACCGAGGCGTCATCCAGGAAGGGGTGGAACAGGCCCATCGCGTTCGAGCCACCGCCGATGGCGGCGACCAAGGTGTCGGGCAGCCGGCCGGTGGCTTCCAGCATCTGTGCGCGGGTTTCCTCGCCGATCACGGATTGGAAGTCGCGCACCATCTGCGGATAGGGGTGCGGGCCGGCGACGGTGCCGATGCAGTAGTAGGTGTCCGTGACGTTGGCCACCCAATGGCGCAGCGCGTCGTTCATCGCATCCTTCAGCGTGGCCGCGCCTGAGGTCACGGGCACCACCTCCGCGCCCAGCAGCTTCATGCGGAACACATTGGGCTGCTGGCGTTCGACGTCGGTCGCACCCATGAAGACGGTGCAGGGCAGGTCGAACAAGGCGCAGGCGGTGGCCGTGGCCACGCCATGCTGGCCGGCGCCCGTCTCGGCGATGACGCGCTTCTTGCCCATGCGCCTGGCCAGCAGGATCTGGCCCAGCACGGCGTTGATCTTGTGCGCGCCGGTGTGGTTCAGTTCGTCGCGCTTCATCCACACCTGCGCGCCGCCCAAATGGGCCGTGATGCGCTTGGCGTGCCACAGCGGGCTGGGGCGGCCCACATAATGCTGCAGCAAATGCCGCCATTCGGCCTCGAAGGACGGGTCGGCGCGGGCGGCCTTGTAGGCCTCCTCCACCTCCAGGATGCAGGGCATCAGCGTCTCGGCCACGTAGCGGCCGCCGAAGGTGCCGAAGCGGCCGGCCTCGTCAGGGCCGGTGCGCAGCGAATTGGGCAGGATGGGCTTGTTCAAAGGCGTTCCCCAACAGTCGCGCGGTGTGTAACGCGGGGCGGCTAGCGCAACAACCGCACCGCCCTCGCGCCACGATAGATGGGGCCGACCAGGAAATTGCACAGCAGGGTGCGCGTTAGGTGAAAGCCCATGACCAGCGGCACCGCCAGTTCCAGAAGCTTGGCTGTCACCCCCATCTCCGGCATGCCCCCGGGTGCCAGGCCCAGCATCACCGCCGTCACCGGCAGGCCCCAGCCCCAGGCGATGCCGACCGCCAGCACCAGGCACAGCACCGACAGTGCCAGCGTGGACAACACCGAGGCCACCGCCAGCCTGCGCGAACTGCGCAGGAAATCGGGCGTCAGCCGAGCGCCGAGGCCCGCGCCCATGCCGACCTGCGCCATGTCGATCATCCAGCCCGGAATGCCCGATGGCATATGGCCCGACACCATCAGCGCCAGGCCCAGCGCGAAGCAGCCCATCATCCAGGGATTGGCAAGCCCCGTGCGGCGCAGCAGCAGCGAGACGGCGAGCCCCGCCGGCAGCAGCATAGCGAGCCCCAGCGCATCGATTGCGGGCCGCACGGCCTGGAAGGCGGTGTCGCTGCCATGTTCGCCCAGCAGCGTGATGGCGATGGGAATGGTCAGCACCACCGTGATGACGCGAATCGTCTGCGCCATGGTCACGGGCGCGATGGCGACGCCTTCGCGCTGCGCCAGCACCACCATCACGATGACGCCACCGGGCACGGTGCTGAAATAGCCGGTGCGCGAATCGAGCCCCGCCATGCGCTGCATGATCGGCACCACCAATATGCCGCAGAAGATCGACCCCACCGCGGCCAGCACCAGCGCCGGCACCGCACCCGCGACCGCACCCAGCACCGGCCCATCAAAAGTCTGTGCGAAGCCGAAGCCCAGCAGCATCAGCGCGGCGGGGCGGATGGTGGGGTGCACGCCCACCGGCCGCAGCCAGGCCAAGCCGGCGGTTGCGGCCAGCGCGCCGATCATCCAGGCCAGCGGCACATGCAGCAGATGCGCGACAAAGCCGCCCAGCGCGGCGGCGGCCAGAGTGATGGCTTGGGTGGTGATGGTCTGGAACACTGCCGCGCAGCATCGGCGGCGCGCGCGCTTGCGTCAAACCTCAGATGAAGAGATTGACCCCGGTGGCGGGCTGGGCCGCGGAGGCGCGGTTCATCAGGTAGCGTTCGGCCAGGCGGTTCACCTCACGCGGGTCCTGCAGCTTGGCGACATCGAGGCGGGTGGTGACGGCGCGGCTCTGCGCTTCGACCGACTGCACGGCGATCTGTTCGGGCAGGCCCAGCGCGCCGGTCACGACGCGCCGCAGGATGGGGTCGCCCAGCACATCGATCGCGTTGCGCGCGTTGCCCGCGCGTTCGCGGAACAGCACGGCATCGCCCAGGCCCGGCGCCTCGGCCTCCAGGTTGTCGCGCCAGCGGGCGCGCGAGAGACCCTCCGCAAGCCGGGCCTGCACGGCGGGGTCGCGCAGGGCGGCGATGCCGCGTTCGGCCAGCTTCAGTGTCTCCGCGGCCGCCTTCCAGCGCCGGTCCGACAGGCGGTTGACGATGGCGTCCTGGTTTTTGGGGTCGGACAGCAGGGCGCGCTGGGCCAGGCCCGACTGGTTCGCGGCATCGGGCATGCCGAGCGCGGTGGCGATGACCGACATCACCCGCGGGTCACGCAATGCGGCGCGGGCATCGGGCGCGCGTTCCACCGCGCGGCGGAACTGGTCCATGCTGCGCTGGAGCTGCGGTTCGCGCGCGATGCGTTCGGTGGCCCGCGCTTCCTCCCCGGCACGGGTGGCGCGGCGCAGCGAGAGGATGGCGTTGCCACCCCCGCCCTGCGGCGCCAGCTGGCCGAAGAGGGATGCGCTCATGCAGGCAGGCCCATCGGGGCTTCGCGCCGCGGCGTGGGCAGGGGCGCGATGCCGAGCACGTCTTCCTCATGGCGCATCACGCGGCGCGCCAGCTTCAGCGCGACATAGCCATCATCAGTATCGGCCGCTTCGAGTGCGCGGTCGAGCAGGTCGCAGGCGAGTTCGCTGGTGGTCGCTTCCTTGAAGGCGGCGATCAGGTTGCGCGCATTCTCAAGGCCCGCGGGGCGTTCGTCATCGGCGCCGATATAGGCGGTCTGCAGGGCGAAATAGATGCGCCGCGCGGGCGTATCCGCCCCCTCGGGCGGCATGATCTGCTTGCCGAACAGGAAGCGCGCGCGCGCGGCCAGTTCAATGCGCGTGCGGTTGCGGAAGCGGATGGGCGCACCATTGACGACCATCATGTCGCCTTGCCGCAATTCAAGAACCAGTGTGGACATATTCGCCTCCTTCAAGCTTGCCGTTCTGGGGATGCGGCGCAGCAACGCCGCAGGCATCGCCCGGCCCGCGCATGATGCGCGCGGCCGATTAATTCCAGGTGAAAGCGCCGCCGCGAAATCATCGCAGGAACCGCGCCAATGACAGTTCAGACAGGCTCGCGGTGACGCGATAGCTTGCCTCCAGGGCGCTTCTGGTCCCCTGCAGTTTCGTCAGCGTCGCGGCCAGGTCGACATCGGTGATGGCGACCAGCTGTTTCTGCATCGCATCCGAGAGGTCCTGGTGGCGGGTGCGCGCGTTCGTGGCCTGGCGCTGCACCGCGCCCAGTGCGCCCATCTCCTCGGCCAGCGCTTTCTCGGCGCTTTCAAGGCCGGTGCGGATGGTCTGCGCGAATTCCTCGAAGCCCTCGCGCTGCTGCAATTGCGCGGGTGTCAGCGCCATCAGCGTCATCAACCCGCGCATCAGGTCGCGTGCCCAGCCGCCGGTGGTCTCGCCCTCCGAGGTCGCCATGGCGTTGCGGTTGGCAGCGATCCCGAAGACCAGCTTTTCCCCATCGGAG
>JAPLOK010000342.1 GCA_026400775.1 Alphaproteobacteria bacterium
CGGTCAGAAACGCGCCCATGCCCGCCATATGCGTGCCCAGCAACGCCAGCATGATGGTCCAGACGGAGGTGGGGCGCATGACGCGAGTGTGACCGACATCGCCGCCCGCGCAACTGCCGGCTTGACCGCAAGGCGGTTGCTGGCCCAGTCCATGGCGCATGATCCGCCTGTTGATGCTGCTTCTGCTCACGATCGCGCCGGCCATGGCACAGACGCCGCCTGTGCCCGCGGCACCGCCGGCGCCCGACATGCAGCGCGCGCTGGAATTGCTGCGCGACGAGACGCGCCGCAACGCGCTGATCCGTGACCTGGAGGCGCTGTCCCAGGCGCAGCGCGCTGTGCAGCCCGAACCGGCCCCTGCGGAAGAGGCCATCGCCCACGCCACGCAGGAGGTCGGCCGCTTCATCGACGGCGTGATCGAGGCGATCCGCCGCGTCGCCGACCTCCCGGCGATCTGTGCTTGGATGCCCGACGACGCGTCAGACCCGACGGTGGAGAGCCGCGTGCTGGAACTGGTGTGGAAGATGCTGGTCGTCTTCGGTGCGGGCCTGGTGCTGGAGCGCGTGCTGCGCCGCCTGGTGCGCCGCTGGGCGGACCGGCTGGATGCGATCACGCCGCCGGAAGGCACGCGCCATGCCTGGCTGACCCGCGCGCCTTATATCGCGCTGCGGCTGATGCTGGACCTGGTGCCGGTGGGCGGCTTTGCGGCACTCGCCTGGTTCGTCATCCAGGCGTTGCCGGGCTGGCCTTCGCAACGCGTCATCCTGTGGACGGTAGCACTCGCCTATATCGCGGCGCGCGGCTTCATGGTGGTGGCACGGCTGCTGTTCAGCCCGGCTTCGAACCACCTGCGCATCCTGCCGGTGGCGGATGAGACGGCGGCCTATGCGACCGTGTGGATCCGTCGCATCACTCTGGTGACGGTAGGTGCCTATGCGGCCAGCGAATTCGCGCTGCTGCTGGCCATGCCGCTGGCCTTGCAGCTGGGTTTGTGGCGGCTCGGGCTGTTGGTGGTCTCGGCCTTCCTCGCGATCATCGTGCTGCAGAACAAGCTGGCGGTGGCGCAGTGGCTGGCGGCGCCGGAGCTGCGGGAGGGCGACGAGCCTGATCGTTCGCGCCGCCTGCTGCGCACGCTGCGCGACCGCCTGGGCGATGCCTGGCACATCCTGGCGATCATGTGGGTGATCGCGCTGTGGGGTGTCTGGGCGGTGGAGCTGGAGCGTGGCTTCGAACGCCTGCTGCGCGCCAGCGCCTTCACCGTGCTGGTCGTGGTGCTGGCCAAGCTGGTCGATGAGGGCATGCGCCGCGGGCTGGCGCGTGCCTTCAGCATCGGGCCCGATCTGGCCAAGCGCCTGCCGGGGCTGGAGGCGCGGGCCAACCGCTATTTGCCCGCCATCAAGGGCCTGCTGAGCGCGGGTTTGATGATCGCCGCCGTGATCGTGCTGCTGGAGGTCTGGGGCCTCGGCGCCTTCGCCTGGTTTGGGCAGGGCAGGTTGGGGGCGCGGCTGTTGAGTTCGGTGATCTCGATCGCATTCACGCTGACCATCGCGCTGCTGGTGTGGGAGGCCGCGAACACCGCCATCCAGCGGCATCTGGCCAAGCTTGGTGCGGATGCGACGACCGCGCGCTCGGCCCGTGTGCGCACGCTGCTGCCCATGCTGCGCACCGTGATCGCGGGCGTGATTCTGGTGGTCGCGACGTTGAATGTGCTGACCGAATTGGGTGTGAATGTCGCGCCCTTGCTGGCCGGTGCGGGCGTGATCGGGCTTGCGGTCGGCTTCGGTTCGCAGACGCTGGTGCGCGATGTCATCACCGGGATTTTCCTGCTCTTCGAGGATGCGGTGGCGGTGGGCGATGTGGTCACGCTGGGCGGGCTGTCGGGCACGGTGGAGGCGCTGTCGATCCGCTCCATCCGGCTGCGCGCGCTGGATGGCTCGGTGCATATCGTGCCGTTCAGCGCGGTCTCGACGGTGACCAACCAGACGCGGGATTACGGTTTTGCCGTGCTGGATCTCGCGGTGGATTACGACGCGGATACCGACCGGGTGGAGGCGGTGTTCAAGGAGGTGGGTGCCGCGCTTCGGCTCGATGATGTCTTTGGTGCGCATGTGCTCGCACCCATCGAGGTGATGGGCGTGGACAAGCTGACCGATGCCGGGGTGGTGGTGCGCGCGCGCATCAAGACGGTGCCGCTGCGGCGCTGGGCGGTGGCGCGCGAATTGAACCGGCGGATGAAGCAGCGCTGCGACGAACTGGGCATCGTGATTTCGTCGAAGGCGAAATCCGTGCAGCTGGTGGCGCCTACGGTCATGGCGTCCCCCTGAGCAGCCACAGCGCTGCGACGGACAGCATGATCGACAGCGAGAGCATCCGCGTGAGGCGCATGCACAGCACCGCCACGCAGGCGGCGGCGATGTGCCAGGCCCCCTGCAGCGCGACCGATGGCAGGATGAAGGCCACGAAGATGCAGCCGGGCATGTGGTTCAGCATCGCATCCACGAAGCGCGGTGGCTTCCAGGCGCGCAGCATCGCATAGCCGCCGGCGCGCACCGCAAAGGTGACGAGCGCCATGCTCAGGATGGCGAGAACGACGTCCCAGCGCAGCGTCATCGGCGCATGTCCCGCGCGGCGCCGACAGCGCTGCCGGCGAGTGCGCCGGCCAGCACCGGCCAGGGCTGCGGCAGGCCAAGGACCGCCACCGAAAGCCCCACGGCGCCAGCGATTCCCCAGGGCAATAAGTCGGCCCGGCCGCGCCAGAGTGTGACGGTCAGCGCGCACATCGTGGCCAGGCCCGCGAATAGCAGCGGGTGCCCCGGCTGGATCGAGATGAAGCCCGACAGCGCGTGGCCGGCGACCACGCAGAAGGTCCAGAACAGCCAGCCAGGCACGCCCAGGCCCAGCACATAGGCCGCGTCCGTCTGGCCGTGGCGCCTGGCGTTGACGGACAGCGCGAAGGAATGGTCGGTCACCGTGAACAGGCTGCCCCAGAGCCGCCAGCCGCGCAGCCCGTGGAACCAGGGGGCGAGTGCCGCGCTCATGGGCGCCATGCGCAGGTTCACGACCAGGGCTGCGAGTGTCACGGCCAGGATGGGCACCGGGTCGGCCCAGGCGCCCAGCGCCACGAGTTGCGAGGTGCCGGCGAAGACCAGCAGCGACATCAGCCCGGCTTCCAGGATGGAAAGGCCCTGGCCCGCGGATTCCAGCCCAACGACAAGGCCGAAGGGCAGGAAGCTGGGCAGCACGGGCAACATGGTGCGCACGCCGTGGCGGAAGCCTGCCATGGTGAATGTGACGTTGTTGCTGGTCATTGTTGCCGCAACGCGATCAACCGCGCCTCCGCCTCATCGCGCGCGGTGGCCAGGGCGCGTGTTGCGACATCACGCAAGAAGCCGCCGCGCGCCAGCATGCCCAGCCAGCGCAGGCGCAGCGCGGCATCCGGCGCGGCGCCGAAGGGGCCGATGCGGCGGCGTTTGCAGAAGGCCAGTGCGGCGTCCGCCTCAGACGGCGCTTCGGCCAGCGCATCGGCGGTGGTTTGCGCATCCACGCCCTTCGCGGCCAGGTGGGCGGCGGTGGCGCGGCGCGAGCGGCCGGTGCGGGCCAGGCGGCGGGCGCGGGATTGGGCGAAGGCGCTGTCGTCAATGGCGCCGGCCTGGACCATGGCGGCGGCGATGCGTGCGGCGGCGGCCAGCGCTGCGGCGGTGGCGGCTTCGGTGTCCTGGCCCTCGGCCTCTGCGGCGCGGGACCAGCGGCGGATGCGGTTCTGCAACACCCGCCGCAGGCCTGCTTCGGTGGCGGCGAAGCGGGCCAGGTGGGCCAGGGCTGCCTCGCGCAGGCGCGATTCGTCCGGCGGGGGACCTGCCATGCGGGGGTGTCGCTTGTGGGCGCGCGTCATCCGCGCTTCATGCCACAGAGGAGACCGCGCCGCATGAACCCCACCATGATCGGATTTTCCACCCTGTTGTGGCGCGAGGTGTCGCGCTTCCTGAAGGTGTGGGCGCAGACCTTGGGGGCACCCGTGGTGACGACGCTGCTGTTCCTGGCGGTGTTCGTGCTGGCGCTGGGAGATGCCAAGCGCGAGGTGGATGGCACGCCTTATGTGGCCTTTCTGGGCGCGGGGCTGGCGATGATGGCGATCGCGCAGAATGCCTTTGCCAATGCCTCGTCCTCCCTGGCGATTGCGCGGATGCAGGGGAATCTGGTTGATCTGCTGATGGCGCCACTGCCGCCGGCGGTGTTTCTGGGTGGCCTGGTGGGGGGCGCCGTGGTGCGCGGGATGGCGGTGGGTGCGGTGGCGATCGCGGCGATTTCGCCTTTCGCGGGGTTCACCTGGGCGGATGTGCCGCTGCTGCTGCTGGCGGCGTTTTTCGCGGCCGCGATGATGGGGCTGCTGGGCGTGCTGGCCGGGCTCTGGGCGGAAAAGATCGACCAGTTGGCGGCGGTGACGAATTTCCTGATCACGCCCTTGGCGTTCCTGTCGGGCACTTTCTATTCGATCCATCGGCTGCCCGATGGGGTGCGGCACGTGGCTTACGTGGACCCGCTGTTCTGGATGATGGATGCCTTCCGCGCGGGGCTGACGGGGCATGCGGATGGGCGGCCCTGGCTGGGGCTGGTGGCCCTGGCGGTGGTCACGGGCGGGTTGTGGGTGGTGACGTTGCGGCTGGTGCGGAGCGGGTGGCGGCTGCGGGCTTAGGAAAAAATGTTTCACGTGAAACATTGGAAGATGCGGGCTTGTGACAAATTCGGAATGCAGGGATTTGTTGGGGTTTTGGGGGGCGGTAGAGGCGGTCACGGGGCGTGCGGCATCTGGGTTCGCTGAAGACTGGCGTGGATTTAGGGATTTAGGCCTGGGAAAGCAAGCCTGAATTGGCGGTGCCAGGATCGGTCGCTGGGGGTGTTTCAGCGCCCGCTTTGCCCGGGGCCACGAACGCGCTCGATGAAGATCAGGGTGTTGCTGTCCTGGAGCACCAGGCGGAAGCTGACGACATGCTCCGCGATGATGATCCGACAGTTTGCCGGTCTATCCGGGTCCACAGCTGAGCGATGGGCCGTCGTGGCCAGCGCATCGGTGGCGGATTTGATGCGGCGGATGGTCCCGTGGGCGCGTCGCCCGGCTGCGTCAGCCATACCTGCACGCGCGCAATCCGCAGGGTGCGCGCCTTCATCGCCCCATAACGCGCGATGCCGACGCACACCCCATCCATCACGCAACCACCTTCGCCACCTCCGCCGGGCTCATCCGCACCAGCGCGTTGTAATCCTCCATCAGCGTCCGCGTGATGTCCCCGGGCTGGTACTTGTATTCCCCGATGCACGCCACCGGCGTCACCTCGGCCGCGGTGCCGGCCACGAACACTTCGGAAGCCCGCGCCAGATCCCCCACCGGCATCACGCGCTCCACCATCTGCATCTGCCGCTTCTTCGCCAGCGCCATCACCGAACGCCGCGTGATGCCGTCCAGGAAGCAGGTCGGCGTCGGCGTATGGATCACGCCGTCGATCACGAAAAACGC
>JAPLOK010000021.1 GCA_026400775.1 Alphaproteobacteria bacterium
GATTCAACTTTGGCGGGCATGGGCTCCGAAATCGACAGGGTTCAGGTCTCGCAGCCGAATCCTATGGCCGATCAAGGGTTTGCGCCATGTCCGCCAGCCCTGATGAATTTTCCGGGCTAGGTCGTCGCGCGCCGATTGATGGATGACATCACCGCCGTGCAGGCGCGCGTGCGCGGCGAGCCAATGGGTCGCGCCGGCGCGGAATTGTCAGGCAGCCAATCGGATTTCTCGGTGCCGTTCACTGGCCTGTCGCTGAGCGCCGTCGTCTCCGTCCTGCGGGACTTGATGGGCATGCCGGAAACGCGCGTCGGTGAAGAGATCATCGCCGAGGGCGCTGAGTTACGGCTGCGGCTGCACCTCTCCGGCGCGGGCGTGATCTTCGACGAGGCGGATGAGGGCACCGATGCGCTGCTGCGCCGTGCGGCGCCGCTGGTGTGGCGCAGTGTATCACCCGTCTTCCACGCATCGTGGTTGACCGACAATGCGACGAGCGAGGCGTAGGTGCAGGCCACGCTCACCGCGATGCTCGAGGAAGGCGACCCGCGCGTCGATGTCATGCGCAGCCTGCAACTGTTGCTGGCGCGCTCGCTCGGCTGCGCCGGGCGTATCCAGGAATCGCCCATGATGAACGTGGCGCTGTTGCGCGATGATCCGCGTTATGGCCCGCAGTCTATGGGCGCGCGCTGCGACTGCGTGAGTTGGGCCGGCTCGAGCAAGCGGAGGCTGCGATCCGTGAGGGCCGGCGCCTCATGCCGCATGCGGTATTCCGGGTGGGCATGGCGATGGTGATGCGCGATCGCGGGCAGTTGGAAGCCGCACTGGCCTAGATCACGCCGTTGCTGGCCAGTAGCGGGGCGGATAGCTTCGCCACCGCCAAGGCGGCGATGATGTTGGTAGAACTCGGGCGTTATGGCGAACTATTGCCCATCGCGCGCCGGGCTGTCGCCGCGGACCCAAAGGGGGCCGCCACCAATACCGCGCTCGGCCTGGTTCTGCCGCGGCTGGGCCGCACGCCGGAAGCACTGCCGCCGCTGGAGCGCGCCATCACGGAACCGCCCGACCTGCCCGATGCGCGGTTGGTGCGGATCGAGGCATTGGTCGCGCGGGGCAACCTGGAACAGGCGCGCGCCGAATTCGCCCAACACGCCGCGGCCTGCGAGGCCGCTCCAAGCCTGCGCTGGCCTCGCTACGCGCGCGGTTCAACCCGCCTTGAGGCGCCGTGCCGCGTCTACCGCCAGATAGGTCAGCACGCCCTGGCAGCCGGCGCGCTTGAAGCACATGAGCGCCTCCATCATCGCGCGGTCATAGTCGAGCCAGCCACTGCGCACCGCCGCCATCAGCATCGAGTACTCGCCACTGACGTGATATGCGAAGGTGGGTACGCCGAAGGTGGTGCGCACGCGGTGCACGATGTCCAGATATGGCAGGCCAGGCTTGACCATGACCATGTCCGCGCCCTCGGCGATGTCGAGCGCCACTTCGCGCAGCGCCTCGTCCGAATTGGCGGGGTCCATCTGGTAGGTCTTCTTGTCGGAGAGCACGGGCTTGCCCGTGCCGATCTCAGAGCCCACCGCGTCGCGGAACGGCGCATAGAAGCCCGAGGCGTATTTCGCCGCGTAGCTCATGATGCGCGTATGGATCAGCCCGCGCGCATCCAGTGCGGCGCGGATGCTGCCGATGCGGCCATCCATCATGTCCGACGGGGCCACCACATCCACGCCCGCCTCGGCCTGCAGCGCGGCCATGCGGCAGAGGATCTCCACCGTCTCCTCATTATGCACCTGGCCGTTGCGCAGCACGCCGTCATGGCCATGGGTGGTGTAGGTATCGAGCGCGACATCGCTGATCAGCCCAAGGCCCGGATGCGCAGCCTTCATCGCGCGCGCGGCGCGGCAGGTCAGGTTTTCGGGGTGCAGCGCGCCGGTGCCGTCCTCGTCGCGATCGCCCATCGGCGTATAGGGGAACAGCGCGACGGCGGGGATGCCCAGCGACACCGCTTCGGCCACGTGCTCGGCCGCCATGTCGGGGCTGACACGGAACACGCCGGGCATCGACGGCACTTCCACACGCTGGCCCTGGCCTTCGGTCAGGAAGATCGGCCAGATCAGGTTGGACACTGTCAGCGCATTCTCGGCGGTCAGCGCGCGGTTCCACGCATCGCGCCGGTTGCGGCGCATGCGGGTGGTGGGGAAGGAGCCGGTGAAGATCATCATGCCTCCGATAGTCGAAGCGCCGGTACGGCGCGCAGGTCTGAATCGGCGGCCATCACGCCTTTTCCAACGCCTGTGACAGGTCGGCGATGATGTCGTCGATATGCTCGATGCCGATCGACAGCCGCACATAGCCCGGCGTGACACCGCTCATCGCCTGTTCTTCCGCGTTGAGCTGGCTGTGCGTGGTGGTGGCGGGATGGATCGCCAGGCTGCGCGCATCGCCGATATTGGCCACGTGGTAGAACATGGCCAGCGCCTCGATGAAGCGCTTGCCGGCTTCTGCGCCGCCATGCAGTTCGAAGCCCATCAGCGATCCGAAGCCGCCCTTCAGCGTGGCGGCGCGGCGCGCGGCCTCGCCGGTGAACAGCGAGGGATGCGTGACACTCGTGACCTTCGGGTGCTTCACCAGCCAGGCGGCGACCTTGGTCGCGTTCTCGCAATGCCGCTCGATGCGCAGCGGCAGCGTCTCGAGGCCTTGCACGAACATGAAGGCGTTAAAGGGCGACATCGCGGCGCCCACGTCGCGCAGCAGGCAGGTGCGCATACGGATGATGTAGGCGATCGGGCCGAGCGGCTTGACCGCCTGCGTCCAGACCGCGCCGTGATAGGAGGGGTCGGGCGTGTTCAGCGTGGGGAAGCGGTCACCCCATTGTTCCCAGTCGAAATTGCCGCCATCGACCACGATGCCGCCGATGGAGGTGCCATGCCCGCCGATCCATTTCGTGGTGCTGTGCATCACCACCGCGGCACCGGCGGCCAGCGGCTTGGCGATGATGGGTGCGGCGGTGTTGTCCATGATCAGCGGGATGCCCATCTGGCGCCCGATCGCGGCCACTTCCGCGATCGGGAACACCTGCAGTTTCGGGTTGGGCAGCGTCTCGCCATACCAGCAGCGGGTGCGGGCGTCCGAGGCACGGCGGAAATTCTCGGGGTCCGCCGGGTCCACGAAGCGGCATTCGATGCCCATCTGCTTGAAGGTGTTCGCGAACAGGTTCCAGGTGCCGCCATAGATGTCGGTCGAGCACACGAAATTGTCGCCTGCCTGGCACAGGTTCAGCACGCAGAAGGTGCTGGCCGCCTGGCCCGAACCCACCGCCAGCGCCGCCACGCCGCCTTCCAGCGCTGCGATGCGCGTTTCCAGCGCATCGCAGGTCGGGTTCATGATGCGCGTGTAGATGTTGCCCATCTCGGCCAGGCCGAACAGCCGGGCGGCGTGGCCGGTGTCCTTGAACTGATAGCTCGTCGTCATGTGGATCGGCACGGCGACGCTACCCGTGTTCGGGTCGGCGCGGTGCGAGCCGCCATGGAGCGCGATGGTCTCAGGGTGCTGGCTTGTCATGTGCGGGTTCCTCAACGCGCGGATGCTGCCACCGCGCGGCGGGCGGTGGAAGCCTGTCTTGCATGGCGGCCGGGGGCGGCGCAGCCTTGCACGATGCGCCTGATGCTTGCCCTGATGCTGCTGGTGGCCGCGCCGGCCTGCGCGATGCAGCAGCGCACCATCTCCCTGCCCGGACCTGAGGGCGTGACGCTGACGGCCGAGCTCTTCCTGCCCGAGGGCCTGCCGCGCGGCCCCGCGGTGCTGGGCCTGCACGGCTGCGCCGGCTTCCGCCGCGCCGATGGACAGCCCACCGCTTTGTACATGGCCTGGGCGCGGCACTTCACCGATGCCGGGCGCGCCTTCCTGCTGCCCGACAGCTTCGCCAGCCGTGGCGAGGGCGAGCAATGCACGCAGCGTGGCCGAGGCATTCTTCCTGGCCGCGAACGTGTGGCCGATACCATGGCCGCCGCGCGCTGGCTCTCGGCGCAACCTTTTGGCCTGGGGCAGCCCGTGGATGTGGTTGGCTGGTCACATGGCGGCTCGACCGTGCTGTGGGCGGCGGGCGCGGCACAGACCGCGCCGATCGGGCGCATGATCGCCTTCTATCCCGGCTGCAACGCGGTGAATCGCGTCGGGCTGTGGCGCCCCGCGCAACCGCTGCTGGTCCTGATCGGCGATGCCGATGACTGGACGCCCGCGGCACCCTGCGCGCAGCTCGCCGCGCGCGATCCGCAGCGCATCACCTATCATGCCTATCCGGGCGCCTATCACGGCTTCGATGCGCCCAATACGCCGCTGCGCGCGCGCTCGGGCCTGGCCTTCAC
>JAPLOK010000005.1 GCA_026400775.1 Alphaproteobacteria bacterium
AGGGCGATGAACGCGTCTTCGGCTGGATGTTGCATGGCGTGCGCAGCGCCCAGCGCGTGCGCGAGGAACTCGAGGATGACACGGATTTCTGGCAGGTGCGCGGCTACGGCACCTGGTCGGTGTTCCGGCGCGACAGCGGCGAATTCCTGGGCATAGCTGGCCTAATGGAACGCCCCGATGGCCGCGGTGTGGCGCTGCGCTACGCGCTCTGGCCCGAATGCCGTGGGCAGGGCTATGCGCGGGAGGCTGCGCGGGCGGCGCTGGATTTCGGGCATGTCGCGGGCGTTGCGCGCATCATCGGCATCGCGCGGGCGGAGAACACGGCATCCCGCGCCGTGCTGACCGATATCGGCATGCGCGAGGCGGAGCACTACACCTATCAGGGGCACCCGATGGTGCTGCACGAAAGCCTGCGGTGATTCACGCGCCCAGCAGCGCGCGCGCATCCTCCCATAACCGCGTGGTCAGTGCGCCGGCGGGTTCGGCGACCGACATGCCCACACCCTGCCCGGCCCAGAGCTGCATGGCGCTGGCATCGCCGGTGCGGCCCGCCGTCTCGCGCAGCGGCGCGGTCAGCGCGCGTTGCAAGGGATAGGGCGCTGCCGGAAGCTGCGCGAAGGTGTCCGTCACGCGGTTGCGGATGCCGCGCGCGAGCCGGCCTGAAAAGCCGCGCGTCTGCACCGTGTCCTCGGCGCGCGCGGTGGCCAGGGCTGCGGCCCAGGCGTGGTGCGTCCCGGCCTCCGGGCTGCGCAGATAGGCGGTGCCGAGCTGCACGGCCGAGGCACCGAGCATCAGCGCCGCCGCCACGCCCCGCCCATCCATGATGCCGCCCGAAGCGATGACGGGCACGCGTAGCGCATCGGCGAATCGCGGGATCTGCACGAACAGGCTGGCCTGCTGCGCTTCGGCCGCGTCCGGGTCGAAGCTGCCGCGATGGCCGCCGGCCTCGACGCCCTGGGCGATGACCGCATCCGCGCCGGCGGCCTCGGCGGCACGGGCTTCCTCCAGCGTGGTGGCGTTGCAGATCCACAGGATGCCGCGCGCCTTCAGCGCCGCGACCATGTCCGGCGGGAACAGGCCCATGATGGTCGAGACCACAGGCGGCGCGGCGGCCAGCAATGCATCGCATTGCGCGGCGAAATCCTGGGTGAAGGGGCCGTCCAGCGCGGCGGGTGGGGCGGCGCCCAGGGCCGTAATGCGCGCGCGCACATCCGCCTCGCGCGCCGGGTCGCGCGCCGGTTCCGGGTCGGGCGCCCAGAGGTTCATCTGGAAGGCGCCATTGCCCAAGGCGCGCGCCTGCGCCGCCCAGTCGCGGATCGCGCCGCCATCCATCAGCAATGCACCGCAGGCACCCAGCCCCCCCGCAGCGCCCACCGCAGCCGCCAGGGCGGGCGGCGATGCGCCGGCCATCGGCGCCTGCAAAATGGGAAGGCGGATGCCGAACTGCGTGCAGAAGGCCTGCGCGCGGGCCAGAGCGGGGCGGGTCATGGCCGCAGGTTCCGCCGCAACCAGACTCATCGCAAGCCTGTAACCATTTCGCGCCGCGCCACGAAGCCCCTGGTGCAACCAAGGATGGCCATGTGATGCTAGCGCCGGCCTTTGACGGAATGAACATGGCGGCCGAACAGCCGGCGACCGATGCGCGCGATGCCCGCTGGGCCGCCTGGATGGTTGCGGTGCAAGCCGGTGACAACCAGGCCTATGACCGCCTGTTGCGCGACTGCCTGCCGCAGATCCGTGCTGTGGTCCGTGCCCGCCTGCGCAACGCCGCTGATGCCGAGGACGCCGTGCAGGACACGCTGCTGACCCTGCATGTGCTGCGCCATACCTATGATCCGCAGCGTCCCTTCAAGCCCTGGCTGAATGCGATCGCTGAGCGCCGCGCCATTGACCTGCTGCGCCGCCTGTCCAAACATACCCGCCGCGAATCAGCGCTGGATGACGCACCCGAACAGGGCACGCCCGCCATCGGCAGCGCCCGGCTGGAAGCTGCTGAACTGCGCGCCGCCGTGGCAGAATTGCCGGAATCGCAACGCACCGCGCTGCGTCTTGCCAAGCTGGAGGAGAGGCCCTTGAAGGAGGCCGCGCAGATCAGCGGCCTGTCGGTGGGCGCGCTGAAGGTGGCCACGCATCGCG
>JAPLOK010000044.1 GCA_026400775.1 Alphaproteobacteria bacterium
GCCGCGCAGTTCGAGAGCTTCACGCGCGCGCTGAAAGGCTAGGTTCTGCGAGCGTTTCATGGAGCTTCCGCTCAGGTTCCGGTCGAAGCAGGCAAGGCGCCACGCCTCCAATTCCACGCATCGCAAGTCCGGGTTGTCCGGGAACAAATTGGACGCGGGCAGCTTGTTCCCGGCCTCTCCCAAGAGGTCCGAGAGGTAGCGCAGCCCCATCTGCGCGGATGGGGGCAGTTTCGGGCGCTTTGTTGCCGGGCCGGTGGCGGCGTCGGGCGGCTGGTCTTCGGCGATGCAGGTCCATTCCGTGTCGCCGTCCGGGCAATCCAGCGGCGCGTTGCGCAGCGTGAAGGGCAGGGCGTAGCCGTCCGCGTCGTCTTTGGCTTCCGTGACGGTGGCCAGGCGGGGTTCACCGTCCGCACCCTTGGTGATCTTCACCACCAGGTCAGCAGCCGCCACCAGCGCGATTGAACCGCGCGGCGTGCTGGCGTTCGGGTCTTTCGGGCCGTGGTGGATGATGGCGACGTGCGGTAGGGGCTTGCCACGCGCGGCGCCTTCCTCGCGCAGCCGGTCCATGGCCTTGATGAAGCCGCCCATGTCACCCGCGCTGTTTTCGTCACCGCCGCCGAACACGCGCGCCACCGTGTCCACCACCACCAGGCCGGCGCCTTCTTGCGCGGCGGCTGCGATCGCGTCCGCCAAGTGTTCCCCGGGGTGCGCCAGTTCCATTCGCTGCGCGACATAGGCGAAGCTATCGCCAGCATCGCCCATTGCGTCGCGCAATGCGCGGATGCGCTTGCCGATCCCGCCTTCACCTTCCGCCGCCAGATACAGCACCCGCACCGGCCCGGATGGTTCACGCCCCCAAATGCCGCGGCCAAGCGCCAGCCCATAGGCCAAGCGCAGTGCGATGAAGCTCTTGCCCGTCTTGGGTGCGCCCCACCACACGGACAGTTCCCCGGGTGCGATAAGCCCGGGCACCAGGTAGGCGCGTGGTGGCAGCGCCAGCGCGTCGGCAGGGCGCAGCAGGCGCAGCTTACCCACCAGCCGGCCGCGTTCCTTGGGGCGGGTGAAGGTCTCGGCCGATATGCCAGCGGCGGCCAATGCGTGTTCGGGCGTCATGCCGCGCGCTCCCGTGCAAGGTCGTTGAAGTCGCCAGCGCCGGCAGGCGGTGCCAGGATGCGCGCCTCTCGGCCGGCGGCTGCCCATCGCTCGCAGCACGCGCGCGCTGCGGTCAGGCCAGGCCCGTCAGGATCGGCGAACACGGTCAGGGCTTCGATGCCGCGCAGCACCGGGAACCGCGCGATGGCGCCCGCGCTGCACGCTGCCCACACCGGGCGCCATCCGAAAGCCTGCATCACGGCCAAGCTGGTTTCGATGCCCTCCGCGATTCCCAGGCCGGTGGTCACGTCCGCATCGGGCGTCAGGCGGATGATGCCAGCCGCGCCGCACATCATCTTCGCCGGCTCTCCGCGCGGGCCTGGGGGTGCCTTCGCGCTGCCATCGTGCAGGATGAAGGTGCGATGCACGCCGCACGGCTCGCCGGTCTCGGCGTCGGTCATCAGCGCCAGCATCGCGGGCAGCTTCTCGCCTCCGCGCGGGCAGGCCGGGTGATAGGCCAGCGGCGCGCCCGGCTCAGGGCGCAAGCCCCGGCTGGCCAGGTAGGCAGCGGCGGGCGTCCCGTCGATCGGCTGGCGCTCCCGCCACACCCGGCGTGCGAGGTCCAGCGTGTCGGGCGCCACGGCGCGCGCTGGCGGGGTTTCCGGCTTGGCGGGTGCGGATGGTGCCGGCCCATCACCCAGCCATGCCAGCGCCCAGCGGTAGGCGTCGCGCATGGGCATGTGCAGCATGTGCGCCACAAGCCCCAGGGCATCACCGCCCTGGCCGGCCTCATGGTCCATCCACTCGCCACGGCGCGCCCCTGCCACCACCACCGCCAGCGAACCCTTGGCACGGAAGCGCCAAGTCTCCCGGCCGCGGTGGGTGGGTTCGGTGCCGATCAGATGGCGCGCCATGGCTTCCATGTTGGCTGCCAGGCGGGCGTTCACTTCGGGGAGGTCCGGCCGCGTCATGTGCGTTGGTCCCGCTGGCGAGTCGCGCGGTTCAGCAGCGTGAACACGCGCACCGCTGCTTCAGGTTCAATGCGGCGCGCAGTCAGCACTTCAACCAGGAAGGCCCGCTGCGCCTCGTTCAGCGCGAAGGGCAGGTAAATCAGCGCCCATCGCGCAGCGGCACGCGCACCGCGAGACATGGCGCCGGGCAGCGCGGGGTTCGGCACCCATGGGCGCAGGCGTGGGGTTGGCGTCATCGGCCACCGCCACGGGTCAGGCGCCGATGTGCTGCCATGGCATCGGCCAGTGCATGGAACGCCAGCGCGAGAAGCGCGAGCAAGCCGGCCAGGGGTGCGAGGGTCAGCAGCGCGCGCATCACGCGGCCACCATCTCGGCGGCGCGGCTGGTGTGCTGGCGCGCGGCTTCCCAGGCTTCCACGGCGCTCAGCGGGTAGCGGATATGGCGTGTGCCCACACGGATGAAGGCCGGGCCAGTGCCGGCGATGCGCTGGCGGTCCAGCAGGCGTTCGGAACAGCCCCAGCGCGCGGCCAAATCCTTCGGGGACAACAGCGGTTTGGTGGTGTCGTTGATCATGAGGTGCCCTTTCCTGACGCTGGCGGCGCTTAACCGCCAAGGGCTACCTATGAAGCGCGTATAGCGTCGCGCCGCTGGGGGCGCCGTTAGGGGGGAGGCTTGCCCCTGCCCGCCATAAAGCCCGCCACCTTTCGCGCTGCAATCATGATCCGCTTGGGGTCTGTGTGCCCGGTTTCTCTCATGTATGCGCGCACGGCCGCCGCCTTCGTCGGATGGGTTGTCAGCAGTTGCCACAGCCGCGCCTCGTTATTCATTCGACGTTGATGGGCCGAATGCGCGCCGAAGGCGTTATATCCCCGTGCCGTCAGGCCAAGCGCTGCGGGCAATAGTGCCATGGCCTCTTGGTCAGACAGCGTTCGCCGATTCTTTCGCGAGACAATCAGCGGAATTGGTTGGCGGCGCCAATCCAAGCCGGCCTTCAACCCTTTCATGCGCTGTGCAACGACACGCAGATAGTCTGCACACCAGGGCGGAAGTGGCGCAGGGGGCACCATCGGTAGAATGAAGTCGAGTGCCTGCCACACCCATAGCGGGTTGCGGGTGGTCTCCCATTCGCGCTGGTAGAGTGTGAGAACGTCCGTGATAAGCTGGCGCGCCGCTACAACGTCTGGGTGGTCAGGTTCCATCATTGCGCCCCTCGCGCGCGCTTGCGGCGCGCCGCTGCCAAGTCCGCCACCGCGTCGAGCAGCGCCTTACCCTCCGCCATGGCCAGCACATGCGCGCCCCAGGCGTCCAGCGCCGCGCGCCGTTCGGGCAGAAACTCGTTGCGCTGATACACCGCCGCCACGCCGCGTATCTCGCCTTCCACATGGTTCAGCAGCCGGTCCGCGACGTGCGGCGCGAAGCCTGCACCGGCCAGCCATGTGACACCCGATCGGCGGAAGTCATGGAATACCCATCCGGGCATATCGGCAGCCGGCTTCCCTAATATCGATACGGCCTTGGCGCGCTCCGCCGCGATGGCCTTTCCGATCGTCGCCTTCATCCAGGACTGCGAGCTGACGGCGCGGCCATTGGCCAGCCCGAACACCAGGCGCTCCGGCGCCGGCAGGGCGGGCACCGCGTCACGCGGCCCGATGCCCAGCATTTCGCGCAGCACGCTACGCGCGGGCGCCGACAGATGGACTACATGCGCCTTCCCGTTCTTGGTGCGCGCCGCTGGTTGGGTCCAGGTGGTCAGGTCCGCCGAGACTTCGCCCCATGTCGTGCCGCCCGCTTCCTCCCGGCGCGCCAGGGTCAGCAGCAGGAAGCGCACCAGCGGGCCATGCGGTGGGGGCAGGGCATCGGCACCCCGCCAGACTTCACCCACCTCCACGGCGCTCAGAACCCGCTCACGCGCGACATGGGCGCCAGCGATGACGGGCAGGCCCGCGAAGGGGTTGCCCGCCAACCGCTCGCGCGCCACCGCCCAGCCATAGCAGGCCCGGCCCGCCGTCAACGCCAGCCGCGCGGCATTCGGCGTGCCGGCCTTCACCAGCCGATCCAGCACCGCCACAACATCGGCGCGGGTCAGGGCGGATGCCGGGCGCGTCAGGTGGCCGGCATAGGCCCGGCGAAGCTGGCGCGGCGCGTTGCGGGCATAGCTGGGGCGACGGCTGGCCAGGTGCAGCGCGGCCCATTCATCAATCAGTACATTCAGCGTGAAGGCTGCTTCGCGCTGCGCGGCAGCCAGCGCGTCGCGGGCGCGCAGCGCATCGGCCCGTTTCGCGTCGCGTTCCGCTTTGGGGTCGAAGCCGGCGGCTAGGCGGCCCAGCCGAATGCGAGCGGCCTCCCGCGCCTTCTCGATTGTCAGGGCGCCCCAGGTGCCAAGCGGCTCGCGCGCCTTCCGGCCGGTCGCGCGGTCCGTCCATTGCACGATGAACACCTTGTTGCCGGTGGCGGTGGCCCGCACCCCCAGGCCCCGGCACTCGGTGTCGAAGGCGATCCGGTCCTTCGCTCCCGGCGCGGGACCGAAGCTTGACAGAAAGCGATCCGTGAACCGTGGCATTGGCCTGAAGCTTCCATTCTGCGGACCCCCAGCGGACCCGGCTGGCGGGTCCGCATGGGGTCCGCGTGTCGGATCGTGTCGGAAAAAGCTTCGGGCCGCAAGATGTAACATGCTGAAAATGGATGTATTTGTCGGCTCCGGGTCCGCAAAGTCGGGAGTGGCGCGAAGCCTTCTAAGCTTCAGGTCGGGGGTTCGATTCCCTCAGGGCGCGCCAATACATCCCGCATCGGCGCCGGCGGCCGCGAAGGCCCCGGCGCCGCCGCCGGTCAATACGGCCTGTCGCCCATGATGGTCACGCGGTTGCCGTAGCGCCGCCCGAGCCAGTAGTCCGAGATGGCGCGGTGCAGCGTGCAGCGATTGTCCCAGAAGGCCACCGAATTCGGCTTCCAGCGGAAGCGGCACTGGAACATCGGGTGCGCCGAATGCTGGAACAAATACGCCAGCAAGCCTGCGCTTTCGTCGGCCGGGATGTCCAGGATGCGCCGGGTGAAGGTCTCGTTGACGAACAGCGCCTTGCGCCCGGTGACCGGATGGGTGCGCACCACCGGATGCACCGCGCGCGGATAGCAGATCCTGTCCTGCATGCCGGCGAAGGCGACGATGCCGCGGCAATGCTGCTCGCCGTCATGCAGCGCGGTCAGACCGTCAAGATAGGTCTTCATGCGCTCCGACAGCGCCTCATAGGCTGCATACATGTTGACGAAGAGCGTGTCGCCGCCGACCGGCGGGCATTCATGGATGCAGAGGATGCTGCCCATCGGTGGCTCCGGATCGCAGGACCCGTCGGAATGCCAGCTCTCGCCATTGGTGCGCGGCGTCTCGCGGTCCGCGCGAACGATCAGCAGCGCCGGGTGGCCCGGTTCGCTGGGGGCGGCGGGGAGCAGGTGCAGTTCGCCGAAATGCCGGCCGAAATCGGTGTGCTGCTGCTTGGTCATGTGCTGGTCGCGGAAGAAGACCACCAGGTTCTCGGCCAGCGCGCGGTGGATTTCCTGCAGCTGCTCGGGCGCAGGCTGCGCCAGATCCACGCCGCCGATCTCCGCGCCGATGATGGGGGTGAGCTTGTCGATGGTGATGTGCCGGTAAGGCTCCTCCACCGGCACCGCGTGCTTGTAGGGCGATCCGGCGAGACTGGGTTCGGTGATCTGGTGCATCGCTCTGCTTCCTACTCGATCCGCAGGCCGGCCTGCGGGATCCGGCCCCAGTTGGCATGTTCGGCGACGGTGAAGGCCTGGAATGCGTCGGCCGCCATCAGCGACACCTCGCCGCTCAGCCGGTCGGGGAAGGCGGCCTGGTTGGCGCGGTATCCGACTTGCTCCCGCTCCATGCCGGCTGATTGCTGATACAGCGCGACGGCGATGTGCCCGGGCAGCGAGCCGTTGGCGACATTGTGCTGCCCGGGCTCGGCGCACAGCCTTTCGGTCAGCCGCGCCGGGGCCGGCGCAGCCAGGGCGTCGCCGGCGGCGATCTCACGCCGGCGCGTGACGTGCAGCAGCATCGCTACCTCCTGCAGGCATTCTGCACGGCGGCAGGCGAACATCCATTTCATTTTTGTTGCCCATTGATAAGCTGGGTTCATGAACTCCAACCTCACCCTGCGCCAGCTGCGCGCCTTCCGTGCCGTGGGCCATGAAGGCAGCTTCACCCGCGCCGCCGCCCGCCTGCGCCTGACGCAGAGCGCCCTTACCATCGCCGTGCAGTCGCTGGAGGCCGAGCTGGGCCTGCGGCTGCTGGACCGTTCCACCCGCAGCGTCACGCCGACCCTGCACGGCCTGCGATTGCTGGGCCTGGCGGATCGCGTGCTCGACGAACTCGAACGCGGCGTGGAGGATCTGCGCGCCCATGCCGAGCGTGCGCGCGGCCAGGTCGCGGTGCTCGCCACCACATCGTTGATCCGCCATGTGCTGGCGCCCGCGCTGGTTATGCTGGCGCAGCGCTATCCGGGCATCAGCGTGCGCATCCAGCAGGACGTGACCGCGGGTGGGGTGCAGCGCGTGCTGGATGGCGAGTTGGATTTCGCGCTGATCACCCTGCCCACGCGGGAGCCCGCACTGGCCACCGCACCGCTGGTGCGCGACCGCTTGGGGATGCTGTGCCATGCCGATCATCCGTTGGGCCGCGAGTCCGGTCCGCTGGCGTGGTCGGCGCTGCGGCACGAGGAGCTGGTGGGGCTGTCCGCGGGCAGCGGCATCCGCTCGATGCTGGCCACCGCCTCGGTGACCCGCGGGCTGGTGCGGCCGCGGCATGAGGTCTCCGGTATCGATGCGCTGCTTGGCCTGCTTTCTGCGGGCCTGGGCGTGGCGGTGGTGCCGGCGCTGGTGGCGCAGGCGCCGCTCGAGCCGTGGCTGCGCTTTCGCCCGCTGCGCCCGGCGCTGCACCGCACCGTGATCCTCGCCTGCCGGCCCGGCCGGGCGCCCACGCCGGCGGCGGGCGCGCTGCTCGATGTGGTGCTGGAACGCCTTGCGAAGATGACCGGCCCGGACATTGCCGCATTGCACAGTCCCGCAGCGCTGAGCAGCCTGGGATTCCAGATCGCGGCCTGAGTTTCGCGCGCCCGCGGACAGGCGGGCATGATCGCTTCATCCCTGGACAAACGCCTTCGCACCTGAGCAGAGTCGTGCGGATCACGTTTGCGTGAATCTCTTCGAATCATGTCCGCTGCGGGAGGCGTCGCATGTCCGACCGATGGTCACCTGATGACGCCCCCGGCGATACAGCCCCTTACCAGGAGACCACCACCACCTCGTGGTGGGACCGCATCAAAGGCGCCTTCGCCGGCATCCTGATCGGGCTGATATGCATCCCTGGTTCCTCCATCCTGCTGTTCTGGAATGAAGGCCGCGCCGTGCAGACCGCCCGTTCCCTGGCCGAGGGCGCGGGCATGGTCACCGCGGCGCCTGGCAGCCGCGTCGATGCCGCGCTCGACGGGCGGCTCGTTCATGTCAGCGGCGACATCACAGCCGCGGGCGTGCTGCGCGATGCCGAATTCTCTGCCGCGGCCGAGAATGCGCTGCGCCTGATCCGCCGCGTCGAGATGTATCAGTGGCGCGAGGAAAGCCGCAGCGAAACCCGCTCGCGCCTGGGTGGCGGCCAGGAGACAGTCACCACCTACCACTACAGCCGCGTCTGGTCGGCCGATGCGATCGATTCCAGCCGCTTCCGCCAGCCCGATGGGCACCAGAACCCGGCCATGCGCATCACCAGCCGCGAATTCGTCGCCACCAATGCACGGCTCGGCGCCCATGGCCTGACCGAACAGCAACTGCGCGGCTTCGGCAGCCCCCGCGACTGGACGCCCCAGCCCACCGCCATCGCACGCCCCGGCCAGCAGGTGGTCGATGGCCGTATCCTGATCGCGAGCGATCCGACCGTGCCACGCGTCGGCGATATGCGCATCAGCTTCATGATCGTCGAAGCGAGCCGTGCCAGCCTGATGGCCCGCCAGGCCGGCCAGGGCTTCGAGCCCTACCAGACCCGCGCCGGCGACCGCCTTTTCATGCTGCGCGAAGGCAGCCGCAGCGCGGAAGAGATGTTCAACGCCGCCGTCTCCGAGAACCGCATCCTGACCTGGATCCTGCGCGGCGTCGGCGCGCTCGTGATGTTCATCGGCTTCATGCTGATCATGCGGCCTATGGTGGTGCTGGCCGATGTGGTGCCGCTGTTCGGCAGCATCATCGGCGCGGGCACCGGCATCATCGCCGCCCTGCTGACCTTCGTGCTGGCACCGGTGGTGATCGCCGTGGCCTGGTTCTGGTACCGCCCGCTGGTCGCGATCATCGTGCTGGCGGTCGGCGCGGCCGGCGCCTTCGGCATGGGCTGGCTGGCGCGGCAGCGGCGCGCGGCCCGGCCGGCCATGCCCGCGGGCACGCCGCCCCGCACCGGCGGCAGCGCCTGGGCCAATCCCGGCGCACGCTGAAAACCTTGCGCGCGGGTTCCCAAGCCCGCGCCGCTCTGCCACATCCGCGACATGAGCACCGCCGACGCGCCCGCACGCCCCGCACCCCCCATTCCAGGCCCCGCGCCCCGGCTGCTGTGCATCCAGGCGCC
>JAPLOK010000220.1 GCA_026400775.1 Alphaproteobacteria bacterium
ACCAACCAGCCCGTCACACCCAAGGATCGCGGCCTCGTCAATGGCATGATGGGCCTGGTGTTCGACCCCGAACGCCTCGCCGACAACTCCGCCTTCGCGCATGAGGTGCAGGCGGTGTGCGAGCATGTACAGGCCAGCGCCTTCGGCCATGTGCTGCTGCCCGGCGACCCGGAGCGGCGGGCCAAGCATCGGCGGAGCTCGGATGGGATTCCGCTGGATGAGGTGACCTGGGGTGATCTCTCGGCGGCGGCGACGCGGATCGGCGTGGATGAGGCCACGATCCGCGCGGCGCTGCTGTGATCAGGGCAGCCTGACGCCCAAACTCGCATAGGCGCGCGCCGCCCCCGGATGGAACGGCAAAATCCGGTTGGTGCCGGCATTGGCAGCGCGGGTGGCGGCAGCACTGGCATGGATCTCTCGCGCGGGGTCGGCCGCGCCCAGCACCGCCGCCGTGATCGCCTGCGCCATGTCATCGGGCAGGGCTGCATTGGCCACCACGAAATTCCAGGCGGCGAAGCTGTGGATCGGCGCTGACTGGCCGGCATAGGTCCCAGGGGCCGCCACCGCCGGCGCCAGATACGGCAGGCGTTGCACGACGCGCCCGCTCACCGCCTCGCCGGGGCCGAACACCACGGCCGGCGCGCGCGACAGCACGGCCACCAGCGAGGGGATGGGCACGATCGCACCCTGCCACAGCGCGTCCATCGCGCCGTTCAGCAGGCCCTCGGTCATCTCGGCCGGCGTGCCGGAGACAATCGTGGCATTGATGTCCGCAGCGTCGAGTGCGGCGCGCAGGAAGGTCTCCGCCGGGCCTCGTGCGGGGCCGGCACCGACGCGGCGGCCTGCCAATTGTACGAATTGCGTGATGCCGCTGCTGGCCAAGGCGGCCAGCTGGAAGCTCGTCTCATACATCGGGAACAGCGCGCGGATGCGCGTGTGCCGCCGCCCGCCCGCGGCCGGCGTGCCATCCAGCGCATCCTGCACGCTGCCCAGGAAGGCGGTGCCGAGCGCGCGCGGGTCATCCTCGACGAAAGAGAGATTTTGCAGCGAACCGGTGCTCTGCCGCGCTTCGACCGCGATGCCGCGGCCGCGCAGGAAGGCGGCCACACCCTCGGCATAGGGCAGGAAGGCGCTGCCCGCGCCCGCGCCGTAGAGCGCCAGCGGCGCCTCAGCACGGCCCGCGATCGGCAGGGTCACGGCAAGCATGGCGGCACGGCGTTGCATGGCAGGCTCCGGGCGGGTTGCCCACACAGGCTATCAGCGACGGCGATCGCTGCACATCGCGCGCAGCGTGCCGCCGGCGCGACCAGCGCGACCAGCGCGACCAGCGCCAGCAGGAAGCCGATGGAGCTGTGCAACAGCATCAGGCGGGACTGCGGCGGCAGGCGCCAAAGGGGCTTCGTTCCACTCGCGCATCATACCGCGCAGGCCCTGCCCGCAAAAGCCAAAACCGCCACCCTGGCGACGCGGCCTGCCATGCGGTTCACTGCACACATGCCGCATATCGCTGTCGCCCGACTTTGGTTCGAGGCCAATTCCTTCGCGCCCGAAGCCACGCCGCTGGACGCCTTCCAGGGCCGCGAATGGGTGGCGGGCGATGCCGCGCGCCAGCAGTTCCGTGGCACCGCGACGGAGCTTGGCGGCCTCGACGCCTTCCTTGCCGAACGCCCCGACTGGCGCGCCACCATCCTGCGCTGCACCGCCGCCCAACCCGGCGGCCCGATGACCGCCGCCGCCTTCGCCACCTGGTGGGAAGAAGTGGCAGCCGGCCTGGCCGCACAGCGCTTTGACGGCGTCTACCTCTCCCTGCACGGCGCCTGCTTGACCGAGACCGATCCGGAAGCCGACCTGACCATCCTGCGCCTGGCGCGCGGCATCATCGGCCCCGACACACCGATGGTCGCGAGCTTCGATTTCCACGCCAATCTCAGCGCGCAAATGGCGGGTTTACTGGACGGCGCCAGCGCCTATCGCAGCTACCCGCACACCGACATGGCCGATGCCGCCTGGCGCGCACTGCGCCTGCTGGAGATGCGGCTGCAAGGCCGCCGCCTGCATGCCGGCATCGCGAAACTGCCGCGCGTGCTGCACAGCTTCCACATGCGCAGCGCCGAAGGCCCGATGGCCGAGGTCTGGTCGATCGCCCAGGCGATGGAGAACACGCAACTGCCCGACGCCAGCATCTTCGGCGGCTTCGCCTGGGGCGACAGCCCCTGGGCAGGGCCGACCGCCTTCTGCTGGGCGGACAGCGCGGAAGAAGCACGCGGCGCGGCGCGCGCGCTGGTGCGGGAAATGCAAGCGCGCATCGCCCGCTTCGCGGTGGCATTGCCGCCGCCGGATCTGGCGCTGCGGACCGCGCTGGCAGCGCCGCCCGGCCTGGTCGCGCTGTTGGACCCGGCGGATAATCCCTTGTCGGGCGGCGCCTGCGATACGCCGGGCTTGCTGCGCGCATTGCTCGAAGCGGGCCCGCCGGTAGAGACCGTCTTCGCCTTCCTGCACGACCCCGCCGCGGTGGAGGCGGCGCGCGCGGCCGGCGCGGGTGGCGCCATCACGCGCGACTTGTGCGCGCGCACCACCAAAGCCTTCGGCCCGCCCGTGCCCTTCACCGGCATCGTGGAAAGACTGACCGATGGGCGCTTCCGCAACCATGGCCCGATGGAAGCCGGCACGCGCGTCGAACTCGGCCCCACCGCTGTGCTGCGCACGGGCGCGCTGCGCGTGATCGTGACATCACGCAAGGAAGCCGCGGTCGATCCGGGCTTCTTCGTGCTGCATGGCATCGAGCTGTCAGGCGTGCGGCTGCTGGCGAACAAGGCGAAGAATCACTTCCGCGCTGCCTTCGCCGAGCGCTGCACCGCGATCATCGAATGCGACACACCAGGTCCGGCGGCCTTGGATCTGGCAGGGCTGCCATTCCGCCATGTACCGCGCGCCCGGCTTCACGCTGTGCGCGACGGGGGTTAGCCTCCCGCATCCAAACGGAGGAAATGTACAATGATGCTGGCAGGCAAGGTTGCGGTCGTCACGGGTTCGGGCGGCGGCATCGGGCGGGAAATCGCGATCGCAATGGCAGCGGCAGGCGCCAAGATCGTCATCAATGATGTCGGTGCCTCCTTGGGCGGCGAGGGTTTTTCGACCACGCCCGCCGAACAGACCAAGGCGATCATCGAGCAGAATGGCGGCCAGGCCGCGATCAACACAGACAGCGTCGCCAGCTGGGACAATGGCATCAAGATCGTGCAATGCGCGTTGGACCATTTCGGCCGCATCGACATCGTCGTGAATAATGCCGGCATCCTCCGCGACCAGATTTTTCATCGCATGACCGCGGAGGAATGGGACTCGGTCATCAATGTGCATCTGAACGGCAGCTTCTATGTGTCACGTGCGGCGGCCACCGAATTCCGCAAGCAGGAAAGCGGGTCCTACGTCCACATCACCAGCACCTCTGGGCTGATCGGCAATTTCGGACAGGCGAATTATTCGGCCGCCAAGCTCGGCATCGCCGCGCTGTCGAAATCCATCGCGCTCGACATGAAGCGCTACAATGTGCGCAGCAATTGCCTGGCCCCCTTCGCGTGGTCGCGCATGACCAGCTCCATCCCCGCCGAGACGCCCGAACAAAAGGCGCGCGTGGAGCGCATCATGCGCATGGGCCCCGAGAAGAACGCGCCGCTGGCGGTGTTTCTGGCGAGCGATGCCGCGAAGGAAGTGACGGGACAGATCTTCGCCCCCCGCATGCATGAGCTGTTCCTGTTCAGCCAGAACCGCCCGATCCGATCGGTCCACAGCGAGAGCGGCTGGACGCCGGAGAAGATCGCCGAGGTCGCTCTGCCCGCCTTCCGCGCGAATTTCGTGCCGATGGAGCGCAGCGGCGACGTTTTTTCCTGGGATCCCGTTTGAGCCCGCGCGACCTGGTGGCGGCGCGCTACGGCGCGCTGCCCTTCGAACCGCCGGCGGAGATTCCGCCGGCACTGGCGGCCGTGCTGGACCGGCGCGTCACGCGCCGCTATCGCGCAGAAGCCGTGCCCGATGCGCTGCTCGATACGGTGCTGGCGGCGGCGCAATCCAGCCCCAGCAAATCCGACCTGCAGCAGTATTCCATCATCATGCTGCGCGATGCCGGCAAGATCGCGACCATCGCCGGTTGGATCGGCACCATGCCCTGGATCGCGCAGGCGCCGGTCTTCCTGGTGTTCTGCGGCGACATGCGGCGCGGCCAGCGGATCGCGGCGATCCACGGGCGCGAGCACGCCAACAACAACATGGACACCTTCCTGAACTGCACCGTCGATGCGGCGAGCGCCATGGCGCATACCATCATTGCCGCCGAACATGCGGGCCTTGGCACCTGCCCCATCAGTTACGTCCGCAACCATCTGGAGAAACTGGCGCCGATGCTGGGCCTGCCGCCCGGTGTCTTCCCGATCGCCGGGCTGACGCTGGGCTGGCCCGAGGCGCGCAACGAGCCTTCGCCGCGCCTGCCGCCCGCGGTGGTCGTCCACCGCGAAACCTACGATGACAGCGGCCTGGAAGCGGCGCTACCGGCCTATGACGCGCTGCGGCCGCCGGGCAGCCCTCGCTACCCGGAAGTCTTCGGCCCAGCAAAGGAACGCTGGTCCGCCAATGCCGCGCGCCAATTGGGCGTGCCGGAACGCGCGGGGTTTCGCGCCTGGCTGCGCTGGCGAGGCTTCGCGCTTGACTGAATTCGACAATCCCGGCGGGGCGGACATCATCGGCCATGCGCGCCGCCGTGCACGCCCACGCGATGCCGCAAGCCTGATCCTCTGGCGCGACGGCCCGCATGGCCCCGAGATGCTGATGGGCCGTCGCAATCCCTCTCTGCGCTTCATGCCCGATGTGATGGTCTTTCCCGGCGGGCGCGTGGACACGACCGACCATCGCATGCCCGCGATGCGCGAATTGCGCGCGCCTGTCGCGGCTGCGCTGAACCGCGTGGGTGGCCGCGCGCGCGCCATCGCGGTGGCCGCGGCGCGCGAATTGATGGAGGAAACCGCGCTGATGCTGGGCGGGCCAGCGCCCGATCTCGGCGCGCTGGACTACCTGTGCCGCGCCGTGACGCCACCCGACCGGCCGATCCGCTTCAATGCGCGCTTCCTGGTGGCACCCGCTTGCGCCGCGCAGGGCACGCTGCACAGCAGCGGCGAGCTCACCGATCTGGGCTTCTACAGCGCCGAGGCCGCGGCCGCCGCGCGCATGGCCGGGATCACCGCGATGATCATGCGCGAATTCCTGGCCTGGCATGGCATGACGCCGGCCGCGCGCGCGCGGCGCCGATTGGTGCGCATCATCGGCTATGATGGGCGCGTGCCGGAATTGCCGCCGCGTTGAGCGGCTAAGGAACCCGCCGCGTTGAGCGCTACGCCCCGCCGCGCAGCGACCCGCCGCCGTCCACCGGCAATGTCACGCCGGTGACGAAGCCCGCCTCGTCGCTGGCCAGGAACAGCGCGGCATGCGCGACATCCCAGGCGCTGCCCATCTTGCGGCGCAATGGCACGCGGGCGTCGCGCTCGGCCTCCACCTCGGCGCGCGGGCGGTTCCATTGGCGCGCGCGCGTATCCACGGCCATGGGCGTATTCATCAACCCGGGCAGGATGATGTTGGCGCGCACGCCATCGCCGGCGGCCTGGCGGGCCACCTGTTCGGTGAACGCGATCATGCCGGCCTTGGTGGTCTTGTAGGCGACCGTCGGGTAGCTGGCTGACAATGCGGCGACCGAGGAAATGCCCAGGATCACGCCGGATCTCTGCGCGCGCATCACCGGCAAAGCATGTTTGACCGCCATGATGTAGCCGCGCAGGTTGATGGCGTTCACATTGTCGAAGGCGTCCTCGGTGATGCTCTCCGGCGGGCGATCGCCGCCCGCGAGCGAGACACCGACATTGTAGTGCAGCACATCGAGCGCGGCGTAGCGCGAAACGGCTTCGGCGATCATCGCCGCCATGTCTGCCTCGCGCATGACATCGGCCTGGAAGGCATGCGCGGTGTGGCCTTCATCACGGATCAGGCGCGCGGTTTCGCTGGCGCTGGCCGGGTCGCGATCCACGCACAGCACCTTCGCGCCGTGGCGGGCAAACAGGATCGCGGTGGCGCGCCCATTCCCCATGCCCTCGCCCGGGCCCTGCCCGGCGCCGACCACGACCGCTACCTTGTTCGCCAGACGCATATGCCGTTTCTCCGTAGTGATCTGTTGGGCCGATTGGCCGGAGCCGATACCGTCACGCCGCGCCGCATCGCCGGCAAGTGGGTTGCGCGCGAATCCCCGCCATGGTTTAGGGTGCTCCCCCAATGCGAACGCAGCGTGAACATCCATGAACGACCTGTTCGGCGGCCGCGGGCCGCAGAAAGCCGCACCCGGCTATTCGGCGGCCGATATCGAGGTGCTGGAGGGGCTGGAACCCGTCCGCCGCCGCCCCGGCATGTATATCGGCGGCACCGATGAAAACGCGCTGCACCATCTGGCCGCCGAGATCATCGACAATGCGATGGACGAGGCCGTTGCCGGCCATGCGGACACCATCTGGGTCACGCTGGAGGCCGGCAACTGGCTCTGCGTGCGCGACAATGGCCGCGGCATTCCGGTGGACCCGCACCCGAAATTCCCCAAGCAATCGGCCCTGGAAGTGATCCTGACGACGCTGCATTCGGGCGGCAAATTCGGCGGCAAGGCCTATGCCACTTCCGGCGGCTTGCATGGCGTGGGGTCCTCGGTGGTCAACGCCCTGGCTGAGCGCATGGAGGTGGAGGTCGCGCGCGACCGCACGCTGTTCACCCAGGCCTATGAACGCGGCAAGCCGGTCACCAAGCTGAAGAATGTGGGCGCGGTGCAGAACCGCCGCGGGACGCAAATCCGCTTCAAGCCTGACCCCGAGATTTTCGGCGCGCTGCCCTTCCGGCCGGAGCGGCTGTTCCGCTTCTGCCGCTCCAAGGCGTATCTGTTCAAGGGCGTGGAAATCCGCTGGGCCTGCGATGCATCCCTGGCTTCGGATACAGTGCCGGCCGACACCACGCTGCACTTCCCAGGCGGCCTGAACGACTTCCTGGGTGCGGCGATCGAGGGCAAGGCCACCGTCGTCCCCGCGCCCTGGACCGGCGACATACCCTTCCCCGAGGATCAGGGCCGCGTCGAATGGGCCATGACCTGGCTCGACCAGGGCGAGGGTTTCCAGAACACCTATGCCAACACCATCCCCACACCGCAGGGCGGCACGCATGAGGCGGGGATGCGCGCGGCGGTGGTCAAGGGCCTGCGCGCCTATGGCGAGCTCAAGAAGGAAAAGCGCGCCGCCACCATCACCGCCGAGGATGCGTTGGCGGGCCTGGCCGGGATGCTATCCGTCTTCATCCGCAACCCGCAATTCCAGGGCCAGACCAAGGACCGCCTGACCAGCCAGGAAGCCGCGAAACTGGTCGAGAACGGGCTGCGCGACCATTTCGACCATTGGCTGACCGGCGACATGGCCAATGCCGACAATTTGCTGGCCTTCTGCATCGAGCGCGCGGAGGAACGTATCCGCCGTCGCGAACAGAAGGAAACGCCGCGCAAATCCGCCACCCGCAAGCTGCGCCTGCCCGGCAAGCTCGCCGATTGCGCGCGCGAAGGGATCGAGGGAACTGAGCTGTTCCTGGTGGAAGGCGACAGCGCCGGCGGCTCCGCCAAACAGGCGCGCGACCGCGAAACCCAGGCCGTGCTGCCCTTGCGCGGCAAGATCCTGAACGTGGCCAGCGCATCCGCCGACAAGCTGCGCGCCAACCAGGAATTGAAGGACCTGGTAGAGGCGCTGGGCTGCGGTGTGGGCGATCGCTTCGACGGGGCGCGGCTGCGCTATGGCCGCGTCATCATCATGACCGACGCCGATGTCGATGGCGCGCATATCGCGGCTCTGCTAATGACCTTCTTCTACCAGGAGTTGCGCAAGCTGGTGGATGACGGGCGCCTGTATCTGGCGCAGCCGCCGCTGTACCGGCTGCAGGCCTCTGGCAAGTCGATCTACGCCATGGATGACGCCGACAAGGAGCGCATCCTGAAGCGTGAATTCAAGGCGAACCAGAAGGTGGAAATTTCGCGCTTCAAGGGCCTGGGCGAAATGCCGCCCGCGCTCTTGAAGGAGACCACCATGGACCAGAAGCGCCGCAAGCTGCTGCGGGTGGTGCTGCCCGCCGAGGACCGCGCCGCCACCTCCACCCGCGTCGATGCGCTGATGGGCCGGCGCCCGGAATTGCGCTTCAAGTTCATCCAGGACAATGCCTCGCTGCTGGATGCCGAGGCGCTGGACGCGTGATCGGGCCAAGCCTGGCCGAACCCGACAACGACCCCTTCCTGTGGCTGGAGGAAGTGGAGGGCGCGCGCGCGCTGGAATGGGTCGCCGCCCAGAATGCGCGCACGCTGGCCGCCTGGGGCGGCTCGGCTTTCGAAGCCGATCGCGATGCGGTGAAGGCCGGTCTGGACCGCCCCGATCGCCTGCCCGGCATCACCCGCCGCGGCGCGCATCTGTATAATTTCTGGCAGGACGCAGCACACCCCGCGGGCATCTGGCGGCGCACGACGCTCGCCGATTTCGCGGCCGGCCGCGAGAGCTGGGAAACGCTGTTCGACCTTGACGCGCATATCCGCGCCGAGGGCGGCGACTGGGCCTGGCAAGGGGCCGCCACCCTGCCCGGCACGCATGACCTGGCGCTGCTGTACCTGTCGCGCGGTGGATCGGACGCGGCGACCATCCGCGAATACGATATCGCCGCCCGCGCGTTCGTCGATGGCGGCTTCCACACGCCCGAGGCCAAGGGCCATGCGGAATGGATAGACCGCGACACGCTGTTGCTCTCCTCCACCCTCGGCGGCTTATCCACCCATGCGGGGCTGGCGCGCGGTGTGCGCCTGTGGCGGCGCGGCACCGCGCCGGAAGCGGCACCCATCATCTTCGAATCCGACCACGCCAACATGATGGCCTGGGGCAGTGTGGACCGCGACGCGCCCGGCCGCCTGACCTTCCACGAACGCACGCGCTTCTTCGATGTGCGACACCATCTGGGCGACATCACCGGCGCCAAGACGCGGCTGGATGTACCCGAGGATGCGGAGTTGGCCTGGGATGCGCATTGGCTGGCGTTGCGCCCGCGCACGCCCTGGCTTGGCCATGCCGCCGATACGCTGCTGGGCATTGGCCTTGCTGAATTCCTGGCAGGCTCGCGGGATTTCGTGTTGCTGGCACGGCCCGCGCCACGCCGCTCGCTGCGCGGTTTCTTCTTCTGCCAGGGGCGGCTGATCCTCTCCGAGTTGGACGAGCTTCGCCCTTACTACTTCGTGCTGAAGCCGGGACATTGGCGTGCCGCCGCCCTGCCCGGCCTGCCCGAATATGGGGTGGCGAGCCTGACCACGCTCGACCACGATCCGGGGGAGAGCGACGGCACGCTGCTCCTGACCACCGAGGACCCGCTGACACCACCGGCGTTGTCGCTGACCAGCATCACCTGCGCCACCCCCGCGCTGCTGCGGGCCTCCACACCCATGTTCCGCGCCGATGGCCTGGTGGTGACGCGGCACGAGGCCATCAGCAGTGATGGCACGCGCATCCCCTATGTGCAGACCGGCCCGGACCGCGAGCCCGATGGCGATGCGCCGGTGCACTTCTATGGCTATGGCGGGTTCCGCATTTCGGTGATGCCACAATATCGCGGCAGCATCGGCAAGCTCTGGCTGGAACGCGGCGGCACCACGGTCACGGCGCATCTGCGCGGCGGCGGCGAATTCGGCACCGCCTGGCACCAGGGCGCGATCCGCGAGAAGAAGCATCTCGCCCATGATGACTTCGCCGCCGTCGCCGCCGATCTGGTGGCTCGCGGCGTCACGCGCCCTTCGCGCATTGCAGCCGAAGGCGGTTCCAATGGCGGGTTGCTCATCGCCAATATGCTGACGCGCTACCCCGAGCGCTTCGGCGCACTGTTCTGCACCATCCCGCTGATCGACATGCGCCGGTTCCACAAGCTGCTGATCGGCGCCAGTTGGATCGCCGAATACGGCAACCCCGACGACCCGGCCGACTGGCAGTTCATGCGCGATTTCTCCGCCTATCACCGCGCCGAAGCCGGCCTTGGCTATCCGCCCATACTGATCGCAACGACCCGCCGCGATGACCGCGTGCACCCCGCCCATGCGCGCAAGATGGTGGCGAAACTTCAGGCCCAGGGACATGCCGCCTGGCTACATGAACCGCCCGCCGGCGGCCATGGCTATGGCAAGGACAATGCGGAGGTCGCGGGGTTCGTGGCACTCGGCGCCAGTTTCCTGCGCCGCGCGATCGCCTGGGATGAGAGCGCGATCACCCTGACCTGAACGGGTCGGGCTTGCGGATCGCCCTCTCCCGCCAGCGCGTCAGGCCGCCGCGTTCATCGCATCGGGGAGCAGCCCCAGCAACACAGGGTCGGCCGTCAGCAACGCGGCCCCTTCCAGCATGGATTGTGCCGCCAGCAGCCGGTCGAAGGGGTCGCGGTGCGCCCAGTCCCAACGCGCGGCGGGCATGCCATGCGCGGCACTCACCGGCAGCGCGGCAAACCCGGCTTCGGCCAGCAGCGCATCCCAGCGGTCCAGCATGCGCGCCGCCTCCGGCCAGCGCCCGGCCTCATGCTTAATGGCGATTTCCCAGGCGGATGCGGCGCTAACCAGCACCTGCGTCGTCGGATGCGCGATGCGCGCCCGCGCGCCCCCGGCCAGCCTGGGACTGTCAGCGAACCACCAGGCCAGCGCAAGCGTGCCCAGCAGCAGCTTCACTGCCAGAGCGCCGCTTCATCCTCCGTCAGCGGCGCCATGGCGTCATCGGGCACGGCCATACCAGCCAGCTGGCCCGGCCGGCGTGGCGGCGTGGGATCGACCGGCACCAGCCGCACCAGGCGCTTGCCGGCGCGGCAGATCGCCTCCTCTTCGCCGGCCAAGGCGCGGTCCACCAGCTGGGACAGGTGGGTCTTGGCATCATAGAGATTGCTGTCGAGAAGCACTGCATATAGTCAGACCAAGTTAGTCAGACCAAGTTAGTCAGACCATCCAAGCGGAATTATCGCCTCACTCCTTGTTCATGCCGCGCAGCGCCGCGAAGGGGTTGGCGCTGTCATCGCGCGCGGCGTCGGGCAATTCGGCACCCTCGGCGCGCGGATAGGGGTCCAGCGCCAGCGAGAGATATTGCGCCACCACCTCGCCCAGTTCGGCGATGCCGTTTTCCAGCTCCACCTCGTCCTCGCCCTCCAGGTCTTCGGTGGGCTCGGCGCCTTCGGGCAGGATGCGGAAGGCGAATTCATCGCGCGCAACCTGCGCCACCGGCTCCAACGAGACCACGCAGGCCTGCACCACCCGCGCCGACAGCGTGCCATCCACCGCAATGCCGCCGGCTGCGTCAGGCCGTAGCACCATTTCCGCGCGCAGCCCGGCCACCGACAGGATGCCGAAGCGCGCGGCGAGTGCTGCGCATTCCTCGGCGCTTGCCTCCAGCACCAGTCGCTGCCCCGGCGCCGGCACGGCCGACACGCGCAAGGGGCGTGAGAACTCAGTGCCGCTCATGGCGCCGGATACTCCACCTGTCCCTGCTTCAAGGCCGCCATCGGCTGCCCAGCCAATGCCGCCGCCACCACGCGCACGCGTTGCGCCAGGCGCGGGATCGCCGTCGCGTCCTCCGGCGGTTCGGCGGCGAAGAGGTTGCGCAGGATCACCGCCTGCAAGGCCTCGTCATCCGGTGCAGCCAGGGCCTCCTCGCAGGCCAGTGCCCGGCCATGGAAGGCCTCCCACATGCGCTTGACGCGCTTGCCCACGGCGAGGTCGCCCACACCCATTTCGCGCAGGTTCAGGTCCATGTCGTTGAACATCGCGTCGAACACCGCCTGGCCGAGATCCTTTGCCGCCGGGTCCGAATCGCGGCGGATGCGGCTGACCAGCAGGCCCACATGCAGCGAGACCAGGTCGAACCGCCCGGCCAGCGTGTCGGGCGCGGAATACTCCAGATACAGCGCGGGCTCGCGCGCCGCGGCCACCGCTGCGCCATACAGCGCGTAGCCTTCATGCAGGAAGGGTTTGCGGCCAAACAGCCGGGCCAGAACCATGTTTCAACATCCTTGGCGGAAAACCACGGCGCCATTGACCCCGGCGGGGCGAGATGGCACCTCGCTGCACATGGAACCGGGTGCACCATTGGTCAATCATGGAAGTGCGTGGCGCGTGGGCGCGGCACTGGTCGCTGCGGCCATGCTGGGCGCCTGCCAATACCTGCCGCCCTTGCCCGAACGCCCGCGTGAGGTGTTCGACGCACCGCTGATCCGCCGCGGCCACATGGTCACCTCCGAACAGCTCACGCAGATCACCCCGGGCGTCACCCGCCGCGACGATGTGCGCGCGCTGCTGGGCAGCCCGAGCCATGCCGGCACCTTCAGCGACGACACCTGGTACTACATCAGCAGCAGTACCCGCCAACGCCCCGGCCGCGCGCTGCAAGTGACGGATCAGCGCGTGGTGGTGGTGCGCTTCACCCCCGCCGGCGCCGTGCAGGACATCCGCGAGATGGGCGAGGCCGATACCCGCAGCGTCGCCTTTGTCAGCCGCGAAACCGCAGTGCCGGGCAATGAGCGCACCTTGTTGCAGGCGCTGTTCGGCAATATCGGCCGCTTCAACCCAGGGCCGGGCGCGCAGCAGCAGGCACCTGGCGCCACGCAGGGTTCCGGCACGGGCCGCTGAGGCCCATGTCCGCGCCGCCGCGCATCTTCGACCGTGCCCTGGTGGCCCGCAGGCGTGATCGCGCCGCAGCGCGCGTGGCCGATGTGGCGCCCATCCTGCACGCCGCCGCGGAATTCCTGCTCGACCGGCTGGACGACACCACCCGCCGCTTCGAAGCGGCGCTTGATATCGGCGGCCGTGGTGTGGTGGCACCCATGCTGCGGGCGCGCGGCATTGCGCGCGTGACCAGCATGGACCTCTCGCCGCGCATGGCGGCCCTGGGCGGGGGGGCCGCGGTCGCGGCCGATGAGGAATGGCTGCCCTTCGCGCCCGAGAGCTTCGACCTGGTGGTAGCGAATCTCTCGCTTCACACGGTGAACGACCTGCCCGGCGCGCTGGTGCAGTTGCGCCGCGCGATGCGGCCTGATGGGTTGTTCCTGGCCTCGCTGCCTGGGCTCGGCACCTTGCAGCCATTGCGCGAGGCACTGGTCGAGGCCGAGGCCACGGCCAGCGGCGGGGCCTCGCCGCGCGTGGCACCCTTTCCGGAACTGCGCGACATGGCCGCCTTGCTGCAACGCGCAGGCCTCGCGCTGCCGGTGGCCGATATGGTGGAATTGCCGCTCGCCTGGCGCAGCGCCATGGGGCTGGTGCGCGACCTGCGCGCGGCGGGCGAGCAGAATGCTGTGCTGGCACGCAACCCGCGCACACCGCCACGGGCGATGTTCCCGCTGGCCTTCGCGGCGCTGGAACAGCACAGCCCGATCGCGCTGCCCCTGCCCATGCTGATGCTCACCGGCTGGGCGCCGCATGACAGCCAATCGCGCCCTGCGCGCCCCGGCAGCGCGACCGCCCGCCTGGCCGAGGCGCTGGGCACGGAGGAACGCAGCGCGGGCGAGAAGGCTGGGCAGTAGAGTTTTTTCTCAACAGACGGCACCGGCCCGCTTCAGCGTGACCGGAAAAAACTCTAGAGTATGCTGTTTTTACATGGAAGCGTAGCCTGAGTTGCTGAGGTAGTTGGCGCATTCGTTGGGCGAGACGAGCTCGAGGAGCTGACCGGCCTTGCGCCAGGTGTCCTCGACGGTGCGCGGCGCGGCGGTGCGCATCAGGTGCTTGAGTTTGGCGAAGAGCTGCTCGATCGGGTTCAGGTCTGGGCTGTAGGGCGGCAGGAACAGCAGATGGGCTCCAGCCGCGCGCACTGCCTGCCGGGCGCGGCGGCCTTTGTGGGAGCCAAGGTTG
>JAPLOK010000249.1 GCA_026400775.1 Alphaproteobacteria bacterium
CCGCCCAGGGCCGCGAGCGCGAGATAGGCCTGCCTTGCATTGGCGCTTTCGCCGCGCGCCTCGAACAGCCGCGCATTGTGGTAGAATTCCGCCGCCGTCGATGGTTCGCGCAGCAACCCGCCGGCCCTTGCGAGGCGTTCAAAGGCTTGTGCGGGCGTCAGCGCCTCGGCCCGGTCGGCGGCGCCAGGCTCGGGCGCTGTCGGCAGCAGTGCCATGACGGTGATCGGGGCTCTCGCCTGCTCGGCACGGCCAAGCCAATACAGCCCGGCGCCGCCGGCCGCGATCGCCATCCCCGCGGCCAGCCAGCGCGCCGATGATGGCACGGCCCAGCGCCCGGGAATCCGCCGGCCGCCGACCTTCGCGCCCAACCCGCCGACCGCGATCTGGAAGGCATGCACGGGATAGGGGAGGTTCTTCACCTCCCGGCGGCCCAGGTCGCGGAACGAGACCGACATCTTGTTCGCCACCGCTTCCTGCACGTTGCGCGCGACGCAGAGCGAACCGGGCTCGGCCAGGCCCTGCAGGCGGGCTGCGATGTTCACGCCGTCGCCCAGCAGATCGCCGTCGCGATCGACGACGTCGCCGATGGCGATGCCGATCCGGAAATGCATCTGCCGGCCTGGCGGATAGGCCAGGTTGTGCGTGCGCAGCGATTCCTGGATGTCGATGGCGCAGCGCGTGGCTTCGACGGCGCTGGGGAATTCGCACATCACGCCGTCACCGCTGGTGTTGAACACGCGGCCGCCGGCGCGCACGACAAATTCGTCGAACACCTGGCGATAGGTGGCGAGCCGCGCGATCGCCTCTTCCTCATCCTCCGCGACGATGCGGGTGTATTCGGCGATATCGGCGGCCATGATCGCCGCGATCTTCCGTTTCATCATCCGCCCCGTTCCATCCGCGAAACCCGCGCCTGCATCGCTGCGCTGGCGGCGGCAAGCCTAATGCGAAGCCGCGACCGCATGAAGGCAGGCACGCCCGGGCCGCCGATGCTTGCCCTCAGCCGATGAGCGTGGTCTCTACCCATGCGGAACCAATAGCTGGGGAGTGGCATGCCGTCGCTTTCGGATATCGTGTTCTTCCGTGACGTCGCGGATCTCGACCTCGCGCCGTTCGAGCGCCGGTGCATCTGGCGCAGCTTCGAGCCGGGGCAGACGATCCTGGATTTCGACGAATGCTCCACCGATGTGTATTTCCTCGTCTCGGGCGATGTGCGGGTGCAGCTGCGCACGCCCGGTGGCAAGGAGCTCATCCTGGCCGACCTGCACGGCGGCGAGTTCTTCGGCGAGCTATCGGCCATCGACGGCACGGCGCGTTCGGCCAATGTCACGGCGCTGACCAAGGCTGCGATCTGCATCGTCGCGGAGCCGCTGTTCCAGGAAGTCCTGGCTGCGTCACCGAGGCTGGCGGCGCGCATGATGAAGCTGCTGGCGAGACGCATTCGTGAGCTCAATGTCAGGCTGCTGGAGCATATGGTTCTCGACATCCGCCACAGCCTCTACGCGGAACTGCTGCGGCTGTCCGCGCCGCGTGCCGGCACGCAGCCCGCGCGCGTCATCTCGCCGCCACCCTTTCATCAGGAGCTCGCCTCGCGCATCGGCTGCCGCCGCGAACAGGTGACCCGCGAGCTCGGCGCCATGGAGCGGGACGGGCTGCTGGCCAGGACGCGCGGCGCGCTGATCCTGCCTGATCCGGATGGCATCCGCGCGCGGATCGGCCGCGCGATGCTGCGGGCCGAGTGAGCGGCGGTGGTCACAGGCCGCCAGATGTTGCGGCCTGCGCCGCGACGTGCCTGCGAAGCTTGCGATACCCCAGCAGGAAGCCGAGCAGCATGACCAGCGAACTGCCGAGCAGCAGCGCGATGCCGTCGACATGGTATTGCCGCAACGCGAGCTTCCGGCGCTCAACGGTATTCCGGTAGGTCAGCACTTCGCGATTGCCGCTGCGCAGGACATAGACATCCTGTTCGGATTCGAATTCCGCCCGGACGGTTCGGCCGATCAGCGACCGCACATCGGTCTCCCCGATCTCATTGCCGGGCACGCTCAGCTTGACCTCGGCGCCGTCGGCTGAGAGCCGCAGCGTGATGTCGTAGTGCACGCTCGTCGCCCCCGTCCGCCGGCTGGCGCGCGAGACCCGTGAGGCATCGCTGACCACCCCCTCCGATGTCTGCAGGCTGTCGCGGGCGGGCAGTTTGGACAGCGCGGCATAGCCCATCATGCCCGCGCCAATGGCCAGGCCGAGGCCCGCGAGCCAGACAAGAAGCGATCTCTGCCCGATGGCGATGATGGTGCCCATGGCCTGTGTTCCCGAAATCCTGTGCCGCGGTGGAGCGTGCCGGCCGTGGGAGCCGCCGCCGACCGAGGAAGCGCCCACCGGCCTCGACATCCTCATTAGGCCGCGGCGGGCGATCGTGATGTGCGGCACGGCACATGCTGTGCATTTATCCGCGCGCAGCCAGCGGCTTCGCAGCGAAGGGCCCGCGCGAATGCACCACGGTGATGATCTTCGGGGCGGCGCTGCGCCACGGGCTGGGCTCGCTGGCCTTCGCGCAGCGGCTGCGCAATGCAATCACCCCGCCAGCCCGCGCTACCGCGAATTCTTCCGATGCGTCTCGATGAGCGCGAGCAGTTCCGGCGGCAGCGGTTCCCGCGCGACGTCATCGAACATCGCGTGCAGGCCGCGCTTGAGCCACAGGTCGAAGGCTGCATCCAGCGAGCCGTGGTCCACACCGTTCATCGCAGGGCGGATCGGCGAGGGCATCATCGGTTTGGGCTGTTTCTCGTCCACATCACCCTCAAGGGGTGCACGGTCACGGACCGTGCACAGCGGCAGCATTGCGCGCGGACGATACCCGGCCCGCCCAGGCGGCGGCCACGGAAGACGCGGCATTTCAGCGTCCCGACCGGCACGCCGAGCGTCTCGCCGACCTCCTCATAGCTCATGCCCTGCACCGCCACCATCACCAGCGCCATGCGCTGCTTGGCGGGAAGCCGGCCCAGCCAATGGCGAAGTTCGCCCAGGGCCAGGTTGTCCTCCTGCGCGGGCGGGACGGCCAGGTTCATCTCCGGGATGTCATCCACCGAACAGGTCAGCCGCCGCTTGCGGATATCCGACAGAAATCTGTTGCGCATGATGCAGGACAGCCAGCCACGCAGGTTGCTGCCCTCCTCGAAACTGCCCTTGGCGGCCAGCGCGTTGGTCACGCTGGCCTGCACCAGGTCATCGGCATCGGGGCGGTTGCGCGTCAGCGCCCGCGCCTGTTGCCGCAGTGATGGCAGGCAGCCGACCAGCAGGCGGTAGAAGTCGGTTTCGGGGACAGTCTCGTCGGCCGGGGTGGGCAGCATGTCGGATGTGCTCCTCGCTCGACTACTCAACCACGCGGGCGGCACTGGGTTGCATCAAGACGGAGTGTGGCCGGCGCCTGAGGGGTTGATGATGGAAGGCGCGCGGGCTGCGGCCGTGGTCACTGATGTGTGCCGCGCGCATGGCCGACGCATGGCAGGGGTGGGCAGCTGGCGCGCAGTCGAAGTTGCGTGCCTGCTGGCTTGCCGCCATGCGCGCGGTCAGGCTGCGGCGGATTGCGCCCGGGGGGCGGCCTCATCGGCGACGGTGACGCGCACATCCACCATGAGGCCCGCCATGTCGGAGACATCGCCGATAAAGCCGCCGGCGACCGGCACCGCCTGTTCGGGCGTGCGTGTCACGCCCACGCGCACCAGGTTGCGCCCGGCGAGCAGCCCGTTGGTCGGGTCGTATTCGACCCAGCCCGCGCCGGGCAGATAGACCGAACACCAGGCATGGGTGGCGCCGCCACCGGTCATGCCCTGGTGCGCTTCGTCGTACAGGTAGCCGGTGACGAAACGCGCGCCGAGGCCCAGGCTGCGCACCGCCTCCATCATCAGCAGCGCGAAATCACGGCAGGTGCCGGCGCCGCGCCGCAATGTCTCGGTGGGGGCCTGGGTGCCTTCGGCATCGCGCGCGATGTAGCGGAAATTCGCCTTGATGGTGCCGGTCATGGCTTCGAGAATGCCCAGCGTATTGCCCGTGCCATTGTGCAGGAACCGCCTGGCCCAGGCATCGACGGCGCGCTCGGGGTCGGAGACCTGGCGTTCGGCTAGGCGCGCGACATCGGGCGCTTCGTCGGCGGCATAGTGGAAGGGGAAGGTCTCGGCCGCGGGGTCCAGCGTGGCGCGCGGCAGGCCGGCGCCGGAGGGGTAGTGCAGCAGGTCGAGCCGGGAAATGATCGACAGCTGCGTGCAGCGCAGCCCCGCCGGCCAGTCCAGCATGCAGATCGAATTGCCGAAGACATCATGCGCCCAGCGCGTGGTGGCCGGAGCGGGGTCGATGCTCAGTGTCGCGGTGGTCAGGCGCAGGTCGTGGCTGTCATGCGGGCGCAGCAGCAGGCGGTGCTGCATCAGGCCGACCGGGCGGCTGTAGCCGTAGGTGGTGGCGTGCTCGATGAGAATACGCGGCATGCGGTGGCCTCGTTCGCGGAATGTTTGGTCCTGCGGTTTCTGGATGCAACGCAAGCGGAGGGGCTGGGTTGCGTGACGGTCACGCCCGGGCAGCATAGGCGCTGCCCGCGCGGTTTGACACACAACATTGCGCCCGGGGGGCGGCTATGTCTGCCAGCGCGGCGGTGCCTCGCTGCCGGTCTGCGCGGTGATGCGCGTGTAATGTTCGGGCCTGCGGTGGCGGGCGAAGTCGAAGATGGTGCGCCGGCCCAGTTCGCACATGCCAAGATCGGCTTCGGCCACGATCAGCTCATCATCCCAGCTGGTGGCCTGGGCCATGATCTCGCCCTGCGGGTTGACGATGATGGAATGGCCGAACAGCTCGTGCCCGTCCTCGGTGCCGGCCTTCGCCGTCGCCACCGCGAAGCAGGCATTCTGGTAGGCGCCGGCCTGGATCGAGAGATGCGAGTGCGCCACCCGCAGATGATGCGCCTCGAAGCCCTTGTTCTCGGCGTTCAGGCTGGGCGTGTTGTAGCCGAGCATGACCAGTTCCACCTGCTGCAGCCCCAGCACGCGCCAGGCCTCGGGCCATCTGCGGTCATTGCAGATCATCATCCCGATATTGGCCTCGGTGTCGGCGATCGGTGCGCGGATCACGGGGAAGCCCAGATCGCCCGGTTCGAAATAGCGCTTCTCGAGGTGCTGCACGCGGCGCACCGGGTCGAAATCGCGATGCCCGGGCAGGTGCACCTTGCGGTATTTCAGCACCACTTGGCCTGAGGGATGCACATAGACGGCCGTGTTGTAGCGATGCCCTTCGGGCGTCAGTTCCGCATAGCCCAGATGGAAGCCGATGCCGTAGCGGCGCGCGGCTTCGAACAGGGGCGCGGTGGCGTTCGACGGCAGGGCGGTCTCGTACCAGTGGTTGGCTTGGGCCAGGTCCTCCTCGTACCAGCGCGGGAAGAAGGTGGTCAGCGCGAGTTCGGGAAACACCACCACCTGCGCGCCGCGTTGGTGCGCCTTTTCCATCAGGCGCAGCATGCGGCCGACCGCGACATCGCGCCCCTCGGCGCGCTGGATGGGGCCGAGCTGTGCGGCGGCGAGGGTGATGCGGCGGGTCATGGGATCGGCTCCATCCCCATCTGATCGACGATGCGTCGGTAATGCTGCGGCCGGCGGTGGAAGCCGAAATCGAAGATCTTCCCCGGCCCGCGCCCTTGCAGGCAGCGCGCGAAATCGCACTCGGCGATGATCACCTCGTCATCCAGCGTCGCGGCCTGCGCCAGCACCATGCCATTGGGGTCGATGATCACGCTGCCGCCGATCAGCCCCGCGCCATCCTCGGTGCCGGCTTTCGCGATGCTGATGCCATAGGTCGCGTTGAAATACGCATTGGCCTGCACGGCCAGCGTGGAGTGGAAGGTGCGGACCTGCGCATCCTCGGCATCGCCGCCATTGGGGTCATAGGCTGCGGAGTTGTAGCCCATGACCATCAGCTCCACGCCTTGCAGCCCGTAGCAGCGCCACGCTTCCGGCCAACGCCGGTCATTGCAGATCAGCATGCCCATGATCGGCGCGCCCCAGGCGGCGGCGCCGCGGAAGGCGGGGAAGCCCAGATCGCCATATTCGAAATAGCGCTTTTCCAGCTGCTGGTGGCGGTTCTGCGGGCGCGGCTCGGCGCTGCCGGGCAGGTGCACCTTGCGGTATTTGCCTAAGGTTGCGCCGTCAGGCCCGACCGTGATGGCGGTGTTGAAGCGCTTGCCATCCTCGGTCAGTTCGGCGAAGCCCAGGTAGAAGCCCACACCCAGTTCGCGCGCGCGGTCGAACAGTGCCTGGCAATTCGGGTTGGGTATGGCGCGTTCATAGAAGGTGTCGAGCTCCTGCCGGTTTTCGATCAGCCAGCGCGGGAAGAAGGTGGTCAGCGCCAGTTCGGGGAAGACCACATATTGCGCGCCCTGCGCCGCGGCCTGTTCGAGCAGCGCGATCAGGCGCGCCAGGGTGTGCGCGCGGCTATCGGCGCGCTGGATGGGGCCGGTCTGCGCGCCGGCGACGATCATGGTGCGGGACATGCGCGGAGCCTATCAGCGGCAGCCGCGCGTGCCGAGAGCCTGCTGCGTCCAGCCGATGCGCGTGCGCGCCTGGGCGAAGCTGGCCGCGATGCCGGCCGCCGATGCGCCCTGGCGGGCTTCCTCGGCCAGGCGCGTTGCCTCACCGGCGCGCGCGGCGGCATCCGCGCAGCCGCAGCCGGTCAGTGTGCTGGCCGCAGCCTCCAGCCGCGCCACGGCCTGGCCCGCGCGGTCATGGCCTTCGATCAGCCCCGGCACGGCGGCGGCCATCACCGCATCGGCCTCGCGCAGCGCGCTGAGTGCCGCGCCGAAATCACAGAAGGGCCGCTGCGCCTGCGCCGGCAGTGCCAGCAGCAGCATTACCCACCACATGCGGCGATCGCCTCTCGCATATGCGCCGGCACTGGCGCCGTGGCATCCAGCCCCGCGATCACCAGGCGGCGCGCCAGCAGATGCATGGCACCCGCGCCACCGCCATAGCGCGCATCGCCCAGGATGGGGTGGCCGAGATGCGCGGCATGCGCGCGCAGCTGATGCGTGCGGCCGGTGTGCGGTGCGAATTCCACGAAAGCCAGGCCCGGCGCGCGGCCCAGCACGCGCCATTCGGTGATGGCCGCGGCACCCGCGGGATCGACGCGCATATGCCAGCCATCCTCGCGCGTGCTGTGCTTGAGCAGGGGGGCATCCACCACGCCGGCATCATCCGCGACATCGCCGCGCAGCACCGCCCAATACAGCTTCCGCACATCGCGCGCGGCGAAGCGCGCCGAGAGGTCGCGTAGCGCCGCCTTGTGGCGCGCCAGCACCAGGCAGCCGGCGGTGTCCTGGTCCAGCCGATGCGCCGGCGCCGGGATGAAACGGCCGCGCCGCAGCGCGGGCAGCTGGTCGGCCAGCGAAGGCCCGCCACGCCGCCCGGGGTCGAGCGGCAATCCGGCAGGCTTGTCGATGATCAGCGCGTCATCGCTGCTGGCCAGCACCGCGATCAAACGATGCGCTGCCCCTGTTCCATCCAGCCGAAATACATGTCCCGCGCGCGCGTCGCGACCGGGCCCACCGGCAGGTCGCGGTTGTTGTAGCGCGTGCAGGGCGTGACCTTGGCGTAGTTGCCGGTGGAGAAGATCTCGTCCGCGCTGTCCAGCTCCTCCGCGCGCACGGCGCGTTCTTCCACGCGCATGCCATCGGCGCTGAGCAGCGCGATGATGCGCTGGCGGGTGATGCCGTTGAGGAAGGTGTTGTTCACCGCCGGCGTGATCGCGACACCATCCTTGGCGAACCAGATATTGGCGCTGGCGAATTCCGCGACATTGCCGTTGGGGTCCAGCATGACGGCATTATCCGCCCCGCGTTCGGCCGCCCAGGCGGAGGCACGCGCGCCATTGGGATACAGGCAGGCGGCCTTGGCGTCGGTCGGCGCCATGTCGGTCGCCGCGCGGCGGAAGGGTGCGAGCATGGCCGAGAAACCGGCAAATGGCGGCAGCGGCGCGTCATAGAGCGAGAGGATGAAATCCGTGCTGTCCGGATCGGGCCGCGCGGCACCGAGGCCGCGGCGGATGAAGAACATCGGGCGGACATAGAGCGTGGCGTCCGGGCCCATCATGCGGATGCCTTCGCGGCACAGCGCCTCGATCTCGGCGGCCGTCTTGGTGGGCTTCATGCCCATGGTGACGGCGCTGCGCACGGCGCGCGCGCTGTGCTTGTCCAGGTCAGGGGCGAAGCCCTTGATGGCGCGCGCGCCGTCGAAGATCACCGAGCCGAGCCAGAAGGCATGGTCCATCGGGCCCAGGACCTTCGGTTCTTCGGTGAACCAGGTTCCGTTGTACCAAAAGACGCCGACCATGCGCTGCTCCTGTGCTAAACGCGCGGGGTGTGCCACGGGCGGGGCGCGGGTGGAACCCTGCCGCGTCAGGTGCGCAGGCGGCGTGCGACCCAGGCCAGGCGGCGCTGCCACAGCGCGAGCGCGGGGCTGGCATCCAGCACCTGGCGGCGATCCAGCCGGGCGCGCCAGCGGGCGGAAAACGCTTCCGCCATGGCGGGCGCCGCTGCATCGGGAATGTATTCATGCACGGTGGCGCAGGGCGAGATATGCGCGCCCTCATGGATCACCTGGCGGAAGCCTTCGCGGGCGAACATTTCCCCCAGCCAGTCGGGGTCGAAGCCGCCTTCGTACCAGCCGCGCCAGCGCATCACCGCCATAGCATCGCGGGAGCCGCGCAGCCCCCAGGGCGCGAAGATCGGGCCGCGGCCGATCGGCATGATGGGCTCGCCCGCCAGCATGATGCGCCCGCCCTCGGCCAGCAGCGGCTTTATCCGGCGCAGCAGCCCGATGGGGTCGCGGCTGTGGTGGAAGGCCTCGTAGAACAGGATGATGTTGTAGGGCGGCTCATCGGCCGGCGCATCGCCGAATTCGCCGAGCATGGACTTTACATGCACGCCATACATTTCCGCCTGGCGTTCGATGGCGGTGAGAAAATGCGGGTTCACATCGACCACGGAGCAATGCACGCCCATGCGCGCCAGGCTGAGCGCGATCTGCCCGAAGCCCGGGCCGTATTCCAGCAGCCGCGCGCCGGCATGCAACTGCGAATGCTTCAGGATCTGGCCCATGGCGAGAAGCTGGTCGGCGGCCTCATGCACCATCAGGCCGAACAGGCCCGGGCGGGTGCGCCAGTCCATCTGCGCGACCTCGGGCGTTTGTTCGTCCTGGTGGGCGTCATGGGCGCGGTCGCGGCCGGTGACTTCGGACCACAGGCGGTCCTGCTGCTCGGCATAGGCGGCGCTGTCGGGCTCGAGGCCGGGGTCGAACCATTCCGGCGGGCGGAAGTAATGGCGCGTGGCATTCAGCCAGGCCTGCGGGGCGCCATTGGAATAGGCCATGAAATCAACCAACATCGCGTCCAGATGCGGCACGCCGTATTCGTCCTGCGCGAAATGCTGCTGTGGCGAATGAGCCGTATCATCGTCATCGCGCAAGGCTGGCATCGCTCTTCCTGTGGCCCGTTTCCGAGGCATGTGTGTGCCAGGGTATGGGCCGGCCGTGCAAGGGCAGCCCCGCGCGTTTCCAAGCCTGGCTTCTTGCCGGAGGCTCGCGGCGCGGCCTTCGGTGGGTTTGCAGCCGGCACCTTGGGGGCTAGCATCAGCGCTTTACAAAGACAGGAGGAAACCTGCCGATGACGGTGCATTTCATCGTCCATGACGAAGGCGATTCCGTGGGCGTGGTGGTCGTGGAAGGCCTGACCGCGTCGAACCGGATCAATGGTTGGATCATGGACCAGGACAAGATGATCGAGTTCGATGCCAAGTCGGACATCCCGATCGGGCACAAGCTGGCGGTCAAGCCGATCAAGGCTGGCGAGACCATCATCAAGTATGGCGTCGATATCGGGCGCGCGGTCGCGGATATCGCACCGGGTGAGCATCTGCACGTGCACAACGTCAAGACGAAGCGCTGGTAAGGGGAACGGCCATGGGAATGGATCTGAAGGGCAGCTTCGAGGGCTGGCGGCGCGAGAATGGGCGCATAGGCGTGCGCAACCACGTCATCATCCTGCCGGTGGATGACCTGTCGAACGCGGCAGCCGAGGCGGTGGCGAACAACATCAAGGGGGCGCTGGCGATCCCGCACGCCTATGGGCGCCTGCAATTCGGCGAGGATCTGGACGTCTTCTTCCGCACCCTCATCGGCATCGGCTCGAACCCGAACGTCGCCGCCGTGGTGGTGATCGGCATCGAGGACCAGTGGACCAACCGTCTGGTCGAGGGCATCGCCAAGACCGGCAAGCCCG
>JAPLOK010000011.1 GCA_026400775.1 Alphaproteobacteria bacterium
GATATCACAGGCCACTGCTGCTATTTCTGGAACCGTCTCGTCGATCAGCCCTGGCGCATCATCTCCATCGGCATGCGCGACTGGGCGCATCGGTACTGATCAGTGGGAATTGGTATTATCCGCAGCACGCTCGTTGTAACAAATCGCGAAATTGGGTGTCATCGTGTTCCGATGCCAGTGACATTGGACAGACGCCTCACTCCCCATTAACCAAACGGCTGTTGCCATGGAGTCGCAGTTGTCCCCCGCTGCCGCAGATCCAGGCGCGCGCGCCACCCCGTGATGGACCAGGCCGCGCCCCCGCCCGATGAGCCCGAAGGCGCCGAACCCGCGCCCGAGGAAACACGCCCCCGCGCGCCCGAGGCGCATCTGGTCCGGCTGCGCATCGCCGGCTTCAAATCCTTCGCCGAATCCACCCTGGTCGAAATCCGCCCAGGGCTCACCGGCATTGTCGGCCCCAATGGCTGCGGCAAATCCAACGTGGTCGAGGGCTTGCGCTGGGCCATGGGCGAGACCTCCGCCCGCTCCCTGCGCGGCGGCGAGATGGAGGACGTGATCTTCGCCGGCACCGCGACGCGCCCTAGCCGCAACATCGCCGAAGTCACGCTGTTCCTGGAAAACGCCACAGGCCTCGCGCCACATCCACTGGAGGCCGAGCCGGAGCTGGAAGTCACCCGCAAGATCGAACGCGGCGCCGGCTCCACCTATCGTATCAACGGCCGCGAACTGCGCGCGCGCGATGTGCAGACCATGTTCGCCGACCTCGCCTCCGGCCCGCGCGCCACCGGCATGGTCAGCCAGGGCCGCGTCGCGCAGTTGATCAATGCCAAGCCCGAGGAACGCCGCGCCGTCCTGGAGGAGGCCGCGGGCATCGCCGGCCTGCGCGCCCGCAAGCACGAGGCGGAACTGAAACTCCGCCAGGCCGAGAACAACCTCGCCCGCGCCGAGGACCTGACCCAGCAGCTGGAAACCGCCCGCGAAGGCCTGGTGCGCCAGGCCAAGCAGGCCGCGCGCTATCGCAACCTCTCAGGGCTTGTGCGTGATGCCGAAGCCGCGGCCCTGGCGCTGGAAGCCGCACGCGCCGCAGCCGCCCTGGAAGCCGCAGAAGCCGCCGGCGCCGATGCCCGCTTCGCGCTGAAACGCGCGGAAAGCGCCGCCGAAGCCGCCGCCATCGCCGCCTTCGAGGCCGAGCAGGCCATCCCTAGCCCGCGCGCCGCCGAAGCGGCCGCGCGCACCACGCTGGAGCGCCGCCGTGTCGAGGCCGAGGGGCTGGAGGCCGCGCTCGCCCGCGCCCAGTCAGCCCTGGCCGCGGCTGAATCCCTCGCCGCCCAGATCGCCGCCGATCTCGACCACGCCAGCGCGACCGAGGCCGATGCCCGCGCCGCCGAACAGCGCGCAAGCCGCGAGGATGCGGGGCTTGCCAGTGCCGAGGCCGCGCTGCCCGAGCGGCTGACCACCGCCGAAGCGGCACTCGCCACCGCCGAAACCCGCGCACGCGCCGCCGAAGCCAGCGCCGATACCGCCACACAAAGCGCCGCCGAAGCCGCCGCGCGCGCCAACCAGGTGGCCGGTGAACTGGCGTTTGCCGAGCAGCGGCAGCAGCGCCTGGCCGAACAATCCGCGCGCCTGGCGCAGGAACACGCCGCCGCCGAGGCCGCGACCGTGCCGGCCGAGGCCATCGCAGCGGCCGAGGACCGCGCCCGCGCACAGGACAGCGCCGCCGAAGCCGCACGCCTCACCCTCGCCGAGGCCGAGGCCGCCCGCCTGGCCGCCGCCGCCACCGCCGCCGAAGCCGCGCGCGCCGCGACCGAGGCGGAGGCCAACCTGGCC
>JAPLOK010000031.1 GCA_026400775.1 Alphaproteobacteria bacterium
CTCACGGATCGTCTCGCCGGCATCAGCGCGCGCCAACGCCCGCTCTCGCAAATCGTCTGAGTATGGCCGCATCCCCGCTGGCCTCCTGTCCAGCAGGAAGCTTGAATCAGAAACTCAGCCGCGCCGGAATCCCGATTCTAGCAAAAGACAGCATGCTCTAGCGATCGCGGGTGGCGGGGGTGGAATTGGAGAGGGGCGCAGCCCCTCTCCAAACCGGCGAAAGACTCATGGGTTCCAAGGGCCTTTCGGCCTTTGGCAGGGTGGGGTCTGGGGGAGGGACAGCGTCTCTCCCCCAGGGCCGCCTGCGCAACCGCGACCCGTCAGACCTCGTTCGCCGTCAGGAAGCGCCCGGCGTCGCCGTTCCATAGCGTGTTGAACAGGTGCAGTGCGCGATCGGCCTGGGTCAGCCCGCTTTCCGCGATTTCGTGCAGCGGCGCGAGATAGGCGTCCTCACCCAACCCGCGCGCGCGCAAGCCATCACGCGCAATCGCCAGCGCATCCTTCGCCATATCCTGCAAGCTGCGCCCCGCGATGCGTGCGCGCAGTGCATGGACCGGCGCCTCCAGCCGCAGCGCGCGGATCTGTTCCAGCGACCAGTCGCGCACCAGCGCCGACGCCGCCTTCTGCGCCGCGTCGTCATAGATCAGCCCGACCCAGAAGGCGGATTTCGCGACCATCATCGCAGGGCTGCCGGCATCGGCGCCGCGCATCTCCAGGAAGCGCTTGAGGCGCACATCGGTGAAGACGGTCGTCACATGGTCCGCCCAGTCGCCCATGGTGGCGCGCTCGCCCGGCAGCGCGGCCAGGCGCCCCGCCATGAAGTCGCGGAAGGAGGCGCCGGTCGCGTCGTGAAGCTTGCCCTCGCGCGCCACGAAATACATCGGCACGTCGAGGACGAATTCCACGAATTGTTCGAAGCCGAAGCTAGGCTCGAAGACGCAGGCGGGGATGCCGGTGCGGTCATTGTCGGTATCCGTCCAGACATGCCCGCGGCCTGAAAGCTGGCCCGAAACCTTGCCCTCCTTGAAGGGCGAATTCGCGAACAGGGCTGTCGCCAGCGGTTGCAGCGCGAGGGATACGCGCAGCTTTTCCGCCATATCGGCCTCATCGCCGAAATCGAGGTTCACCTGCACCGTGCAGGTGCGCAGCATCATGTCCAGGCCGAGCGAACCCCTGGTCGGCATGTAGCGCCGCATGATCGCGTAGCGCGACTTGGGCATCCACGGCATGTCCTCGCGCCGCGCGACGGGGTGAAAGCCTAGGGGCGCGAAGCCCAGGCCCAGCGGCCCGCCCACCTCATGCACATCGCGGATATGGGCTGCCAGTTCCTCGCGCGTTTCATGCAGTGTGGCCACCGGCGCGCCGGAGAGTTCGAACTGCCCGCCAGGTTCCAGCGACACCGAGCAGTTGTCCCGCGTCAGCCCGATCACATTCCCCTGGTCGCGAATCGGCTCCCAGCCGCGCGCCATGATCCCGTGCAGCATCGCCTCGATGCCATCCGGCGCATAAGGCGGCGCCGCCAGCGTATCCCGGGAAAAACCGAATTTCTCGTGCTCCGTGCCGATGGTCCAGCGCGCGCGCGGCTTGCTGCCGGCGGCGAACCATTCGGCCAGCTGGCGCACATGCCCAATCGGCGTCGGGTCCGCCGCTCCTGGGTTCGACATGACTGGTCCCTCTCATTCTCAAAGCCAGTCCCCGGTGGACCAGTCGCCGTTCACGGCCTGCAGCGCCGCGAGGCCCGCAAGCGC
>JAPLOK010000502.1 GCA_026400775.1 Alphaproteobacteria bacterium
CGAGGGCCGGCGCGCGGCGATGCTGCCGCCGAAGGGGCGCAGGTTGCGGCCGTAGCGTTGCGCGGTGTCGCCGGCGGGCGCGGTTTGCGGGTGCTCGCCGCCCATGCGTTCGGCGAAGCTCGCGGCGTAGAAACGCACCGTGGGGATGTCGAGGCCATCGAGCCAGATCATCGGTGCGCCCGAGTGATTGCCGTGGTCATGCCATTGCCAGTTGGGCGTCAGCACCAGGTCGAAGGGGGACATCATCGCGCGCTCGCCATCCACGGCGGTGTGCGCGCCCTGGCCTTCCATGACGAAGCGCAGCGCGGATTGGGTGTGGCGGTGGCATGGTGCGACCTCTCCGGGCAGGATCAGTTGCAGGCCGGCATAGAGGCTGTTGGTGATGGCCGATGTGCCCGGCAGGCCAGGGTTCTCCAGGATCAGCACGCGGCGTTCGGCTTGCTCGGCGCTGATCAGGCCGCCGGCGCGCAGCAGGTATTCGCGGGCGGGCGCGTATTGCCAGCGCCAGGCACACGCATCCGTGCCGGGAGCGGGGGTGACGAGGGCGTGCAGCACCTCCCACAACGGGTAGAGCGAGGAGGGGCGCATCTGCGCGTAGAGGGCCTCCAGCGCGGCGCGGTTGTCGTTGGGCAGGGGCGTGTCCATCCCCCGACTATAGCAGGGTTCAGCGCGTGGCGATGGCTGCCGCGGCGCCGGCCATGGCCACGCCTGCACCACGGTTCATGACGCGCACGGCGCCGGGCGAGGTGAAGGCGCGGCGGGCCTGGGCGGCGGCCAGCGTATAGGCGGTGAGCACCGCGCCGAGGATGAGCGCGATGAGGATGGTGAGTTCGAGATAGGCCAGCGGCGTCAGGCGCGTCATGTCGATGACGGCGGGCAGCAATGCGACGAAAAACAGGATCACCTTGGGGTTGCCCAGCGTGATGAGCAGGCCGGCCAGGAACAGGCGCGGCGCGCCATCGGCGGATGTCGCGGCATCGGCCGAGACGGGTGTTGCGGGCGCCGTCCAGAACTTCCAGGCGAGCCAGAGCAGGTATGCCGCACCGGCATATTTCAGCGCGATGAACAGCCAGGCCAGTTGTTGCGCCAGCACCGCAAGCCCCGTGGCGGCGATCGCGAACCAGACCAGATCACCCAGGATGAAGCCGGCGATGAAGGCAGGCGTTCCGCGTGTGCCGCGTGCCAGCACGCGCGCGACCAGGGCTGCCGTGCCGGGGCCGGGCGAGGCGGTCGCCATCAGATAGGCGGCCGAGAAGACGAGGATACCGGCGAGGTCCATGGGCCTAGCTCCGATCGTTGGAGCGCGCTGGCGCGCGAAGGCGTGAAACGGTGCGAATCAGCGCGAAGGGCGCGGCGGGTCCACGGAATAGTCGTAGAACCCCTTGCCGGTCTTGCGCCCATACCACCCAGCTTCGACATATTTCACCAGCAGCGGGCAGGCGCGGTATTTGCTGTCGCTCATGCCGTCATGCAGCACCTGCATGATCGACAGGCAGGTATCCAGGCCGATGAAATCCGCCAGTTCCAGCGGCCCCATCGGGTGGTTGGCGCCCAGCTTCATGCCGGTGTCGATCGAGACGATATCGCCCACGCCTTCATACAGCGCATAGACCGCCTCATTGATCATCGGCACCAGGATTCGGTTGACGATGAAGGCCGGAAAATCCTCCGAGGTGGAGGTGGTCTTGCCCAGCTTATGCGCGAGGTTGTTCACCGCCTGGTAGGTCGGTTCATCGGTGGCGATGCCGCGGATCACCTCCACCAGCTTCATCACCGGCACCGGGTTCATGAAGTGCATGCCGATGAAGCGCGCCGGGCGGTCGGTAGCGGCACCCAGCCGCGTGATGGAGATGGACGACGTGTTCGATGCCAGCATCGCATCGGGCTTCAGATGCGGGCAGAGCGCCTTGAACACCTCGCGCTTGACGGCCTCGTTTTCGGTGGCCGCTTCCACCACGAAATCGGTGTTGGCAAACGCCGCCATGTCGGTGCTGGTGGTGATGCGCGCCAGCGCCGCGTCACGGTCCGCCGCATCGATCAGCTTGCGGCTGATCTGGCGTTCCATGTTGCGATGGATGGTCGAAAGCGCCTTGTCCAGCGCCTTGGGGTTGATGTCCACCACGGTGACAGGCAGCCCCGCCAAGGCGCAGACATGCGCGATGCCATTGCCCATCTGCCCCGCGCCGATAATCCCGACCGACTCGATTTCGCGCGCCGGCTGCACGGCATCGCGCGAGGCGTGGATGGCATCTGGCATCAGCTACTTCCCCAATTCGGCTTCGAGTTCCGGCATCAGCTTGAACAGGTCGCCCACCAGGCCGTAATCGGCCACCTGGAAGATCGGCGCCTCCTCGTCCTTGTTGATGGCGACGATGACCTTGCTGTCCTTCATGCCGGCCAGGTGCTGAATGGCGCCGGAAATGCCCACGGCGATATACAGTTCGGGCGCGACAATTTTGCCCGTCTGTCCCACCTGCATGTCGTTCGGCGCATAGCCCGCATCGACCGCAGCGCGCGAGGCGCCGATGGCAGCCCCCATCAAATCCGCGACCTTCTCAATGATGGCGAAATTCTCGGAAGACCCGAGCGCGCGGCCGCCGGAAATCACGATTCGCGCGGCGGTCAGTTCCGGGCGTTCGCTCTTGGATACTTCGGCGCCCACGAAGCTAGACAGGCCCGGATCGCCCGCGCCACCGATGGATTCGACCGAGGCAGCGCCACCCGTGGCGGGCACCGGATCGAAGCTCGCCGCGCGAATGGTCAGAACCTTCTTCGCATCCGAACTCTTCATTGTGGCCATGGCGTTGCCAGCATAGATCGGGCGCACGAAGGTATCGGCATCCACCACGCCCGCCACATCCGAAATCGGCTGCACATCCAGCAGTGCTGCGACGCGCGGCATCACGTTCTTGCCCGCCGCCGAGGCCGGCGCCAGCAGATGCGAATACTCGCCCGCCAGTTTCACCAGCAGCGCCGCCGTGGGTTCCGCCAGGCGCTTGGTCAGCGCCGCATCCTCGCACAGCAGCACCTTGGCCACCGAGGCCGTGCCAGCCGCCGCAGGCGCCGCAGCGGCAGCGCCATCACCGACCATCAGCAGGTGCACTTCGCCAAGCTGCGCACCCGCAGCAATCGCGCTGCGCGTCGGCTGCGAAATCGCGGCCCCATCATGGTCCGCCAGAATCAGAATCGCCATGTTCAGATCACCTTCGCTTCGTTGCGCAGCTTGTCGACCAGTTCCTGCACCGATGCGACCTTCTTGCCAGCGATGCGCTTGGCCGGTTCCTCGACCTTCAGCACCGTCAGCCGCGGCGTCGGATCCACGCCGAGATCAGCGGGCTTCATCACATCAATGGGCTTCTTGCGTGCCTTCATGATGTTGGGCAGCGAGGCATAGCGCGGCTCGTTCAACCGCAAATCGGCGGTGACAATGCCGGGCAGCCTGATGGTCACCGTCTCCAGCCCGCCATCGACCTCACGCGTCACGGTGGCACTGTCGCCGGCCACTTCCAGCTTCGAGGCGAAAGTGCCCTGGGCCCAGCCCAGCAGGGCCGCCAGCATCTGCCCGGTGGCGTTCATGTCATCATCGATGGCCTGCTTGCCGAGCAACACCAGCTGCGGCGATTCCTTGGCGACGATCGCCTGCAGAATCTTCGCCACCGCGATCGGCTCCAGCGTGCCGTCATGCTCCACCAGGATGCCGCGATCGGCGCCCATGGCGAGCGCCGTGCGGATCTGTTCCTGCGCCGCCGTCGGGCCAGCCGAGACCGCGATGATTTCGGTCGCGATCCCCTTTTCCTTCAGACGCACGGCTTCTTCCACCGCGATCTCGTCGAAGGGGTTCATCGACATCTTCACATTGGCGGTCTCAACGCCCGTCTGGTCCGACTTCACGCGGACCTTCACATTGTAATCCACCACCCGCTTGACCGGGACCAACACCTTCATTGCCGTGCGCCTCTGATGGGTTTTCGCAGTTGCAACATACAC
>JAPLOK010000013.1 GCA_026400775.1 Alphaproteobacteria bacterium
CTGTCCTTCGCGCTCCACGCGCTGGAAGCGCGGCGTCAGGCTGGCGAGCTCCGGGTGGCGGCGGCGCAGGCGGTCCCATTCGGCGCGCGCCGCTTCCTCTGAGCCGACGGCGGCGAGCTTCACCTGGGCGCGGCCGGCGGGGCGTGCGGCAGCGGGCGGGGTGGCGGCGGGTGCGGTGGCGGCGGGCGGCGTGGCGGGCGCGTTGGCGGTGCGCGGCTGCGCCGGCGTGGCGGGTGCCGGGGCTGTGCCCTGGCGCGGTTGGGGCGTGGCCGCGGCCGGGGGTGTCGCGGCGGCGGGCGCCGGGGCCGGCGGCTGGCGCAGCATATCCGGGCGCGGGGTTTCGGCGGTGGGGGCCAGGCGCGTCTCGGCGGGGCGCGCGGCGTTGCCGGTCGCGGCGGGCGGCGGCGGGGTGGGCGTGATGCCTTCGGGGCGCACGCGGAAGGGGCGGCTATCGGCCTCGATCACCGGCACTTCGCGGGGGCCGGAGCGGCCGAGCGCCCAGATGATGGTGGCGGCCAGCAGCACGGAGCCGGTCAGCCCCACCGCAATCATCATCGCCCGGCGCGGCCAAAGCGCGGGCATGCGGCGGACGGCGGCGGCGGGGCGCGCGGCGGAACTGGCGGACATGCGCTGGCGGGCGCCATCGGCCCAGGATGGGGCGCGATCGCTCATGGCGCGCCCCCCGCCTGGTGATGTGGCAGCGAAACCGGCTGTTCAGGCCGGTTCCGCGGATTCCCCTTTCCGCTCATCGCGCAGCTCCTCGACCGGGGTGACACCCATCACCCCCATGCCCGAGCGCAGCACCACCCCCGTGGCCGCGACCAACGCAAGCCGTGCTTGCGTGGATTGCGGTTCCTCCGCCCGAATGAAGCGCAGAGTAGCGTCATCCCGGCCGCGATTCCATAGCAGATGAAAGTCGCCGGCCAAATCATTGAGATAAAACGCAATGCGATGCGGCTCGCGGGCGGCGGCGGCGGCCTCTACGGTGCGCGGCCAGGCGGCGATGCGGCGAATCAGGGCCAATTCGGCGGGGTCCGACAAGGTTTCCAGCAGGGCGGCGGCCAGCGAATCGGGGCCAGGGTCGCCAGCCGCACGCAACACGGAGCGGATGCGCGCATGCGCGTACTGCACATAGAAGACCGGGTTGTCGCGCGATTGCTCGACCACCCGGTCCAGGTCGAATTCCATCTGCGCATCGGATTTGCGCGTCAGCATGGTGAAGCGCACGGCGTCGCGGCCAACTTCGTCGATCAGGTCCGACAGCGTGATGTAGCTGCCGGCGCGCTTGGACATGCGCACCGGCTCGCCATTCTTCAGCACATGCACGATCTGCGTCAGCACCACGTCCAGCGAGACGCGGCTGTCGGAGAGTGCTGCCACCGCGGCCTTCATGCGCTTGACGTAGCCGCCATGATCGGCGCCCCAGACATGCACCAGCGCATCGAAACCGCGATCGATCTTGTGCAGGTGGTTGGCCAGGTCATTGGCGAAATAGGTGCCGGAGCCGTCGGATTTGCGTAAGGGCCGGTCGGTGTCGTCGCCGAATTGGGTTGAGCGGAACAGGGTTTGCTCGCGCGGTTCCCAGTCATCCGGCGTCTTGCCCTTGGGCGGTTCGAGGGTGCCGCGATAGACGAGGGCCTTGCCGTTCAGGATGGCTTCTGCGCGGTCGAGGTCACCGGCAGCGACGCGTTCGGCTTCGGAGATGAAGATGTCCTGCTGGACGCCCAGCGCGGCCAGATCGGCGCGGATTTCGGTCATCATCATCGAGACGGCGAGCATGCGGGCAGCATCGGCGGCCCCCGGTGCTGGGCGACCATCGGCGTCGAACAAGGCGGCGCCGTCACGCGCGGCCAGCGCCGCGCCCACCGGCACCAGATACTCGCCGCCATATTGCAGCGTGGTGCCCCAGGCGGCCTCGATGGTGGCGCGGGCCTTGGCCGGCGCGGCGCGCAGCGCGTCAAACAGGTGGCCCGCGGCGCCTTGCGCGGCCAGCACCTCGGCGGCGCGCCACAGGGCCGCCCACCCCAGCGCCTGCACCTGCGCGCCGGCATCGTTGATGTAGTATTCCTTGGTGACGGCGTGCCCCGCCTTGGCCAGCAGATTGGCCAGCGCATCGCCCACCACGGCCCCGCGGCAATGGCCCACATGCATGGGGCCCGTCGGGTTGGCGGAGACATATTCGACATTGACCCGCTGGCCCGTGGCCGCGCCCTGCCCGAAGGCCTCACCA
>JAPLOK010000023.1 GCA_026400775.1 Alphaproteobacteria bacterium
GAATTGGATATCGCCCGAGAGCAGGGCAGGGATGGTCTGCGCTGCGCCGCGGAACGCGATGTGCTCAGCGCGCAGCCCGGCCTGGGCTGCGAGATAGGCGCCGGAGAGATGGATGGTGGTGCCCACACCCGATGAGCCGTAGCTGACCCCCTGCGGCCGCGCGCGCGCCCAGGCGATGAATTCGGCCAATGTGCGCACCGGCAATTGCGCCGGCACCACGGCGACGTTCGGCAGGTCCCACATCTGCGAAATCCAGGCGAAATCGCGCGCGGGATCGTAGGGCAGGCGGGTGAAAAGATGCGGGTTGATCAGCAGGTTGTGCATGCTGACGGTGCCGACCGTGTAGCCGTCAGGGGTGGCACGCGCGATCGCCTCGGTGCCGATATTGCCCGAGGCGCCGGAGCGGCTCTCGACGATGAAGGGCTGGCCCAGGCGGTTCTGCAATTGCTCGCAGGCCAGGCGCGTCATGACATCGAGCGAGCCGCCGGGCGGGAAGCCGATCAGCACGCGCACCGGGCGATTGGGCCAGGGCGCCTGCGCGAAAGCGGGGGCGGCCAAAGGCAAGGCAAGCGCGATCCGGCGTGGCAGCATGGCGTGTTTCTCCCTGGGCGGGAGGCTAACGCCACACCGGCCGGCGCGCGAGGAAAATCACCCCCAGTCGAAGACGCCGCCGCCCTCCTGCACCGCCTGCACGCCGGTGATGCGCAGGCCCAGCGCCGTGATGGTCCCGCCATTGGCCGCGGCGAAGCCCAGATAGGCAAAGGGCGAGCCGTCGAGGAATTCGTCCACCAGTTCCAGGCCGGACAGCGCGCCGCGCTGCACGCCGTCGAGCCTGTAGGAAAGGCTTCCGGTATCAGCATCCCAGGTCACGGTTACGTCGTGCCAGGCGCCGTCCTCGAGGTTGGGCAGGGCCACCGCCGGCGTGTTCCAGCCGCCCATCGGCTTGAAGAAATTCGTGTGGTCGGCGGCGATGTCGCCGGTGTTCTCGGCCGCGCCATTGTTGAAAATGTCGAACTCGATGCCGAAGGCGCGGCTGATGCCGCCCATGCCGAAGCCGCCGCCGCCCCAGCCCAAGGCGGCATCGCCCGCGGGGTCATTGTGCAGCACGAAGGCGATGCCATCCGCGCCGCCATCGGAGCCGCCGAAATTCAGCTGGAAGCTCGCGGTGAAATCGGCGCGCAGGTCGATGCGCGTCTGCGACATCACGCTGCCCTTCTGGTCCACGCCGCCGCCGGTCAGGTCGTAGGCGCCGGCCGCGCCTGCGGCCTGCGCATCGCCATGCGCGATGAAGGGCGCGGCGGCGGCGGCACCTTCCAGCACCACATCAGCATCGGTGATGCGCAGCCGCTGCAGATTGGCCGCCCCCCCGGTGGCGGCGGAGAAACCCAGATGCACGAAGGGCGAGCCGCCCAGGAATTCCGCCCCGACATCAAGCCCTGCCAGCATGCCGCGCTGCACGCCATCCACGCTGTAGGCGATGGTCTGGGTCTGCGCATCCCAGGTCACGCTGACCGCGTGCCAGGCGCCGTTCTCGAGGTCGGGCAGGGCCACCGCGGTGCTGTTCCAGCCACCCATGGGCTTGAAGAAATTCGTGTGGTCGGCGGCGATGTCGCCGGTGTTCTCGGCCGCGCCATTGTTGAAGGTGTCGAACTCGATCCCGAATGCGGGGCCAATGCCGCCAATGCCGAAGCCGCCGCCGCCCCAGCCGCTGGCCGCAGCACCCGCGGGGTCATTGTGCAGCACGAAGGCGACGCCGTCGCCGCCGGCGTCATTGCTGCCCAGCATCAGGTCAAAGCCGAGCTTGAAGTCCTGGCGCAGGTCGATCCGCGCGGCGGACATCACGCTGCCCTGTTGGGTGCCTGCCGCATTGGTCAGCGTATAGGCGGTGTCCCCGGCCTCGAAGGAGGCGCTGCCATGGGTCATCCAGTTCAGCCCGGTGGGCGGCGGCGCGGGCTGGGGCGCGCCTTCCATCGCCGCGTCCAGCGTGCCGGTCCGCAGGCGCTGCACGGTCGTGGTGCCGCCATTGGCGCCGCCGAAGGCGACGTGCGCGAAGTCCGAACCGCCGAGATAGGTGTCGCTCAGGTCGAGCCCTGCCAGCGTGCCGCGCGTGATGCCATCGAGGCTGTAGGAGAGCGTCTGGGTCTGCGCATACCAGGTCACGCGCACGGCGTGCCAGGCGCCGTCCTCAAGGTTGGGCAGCGCCACCGCGGGCGTGTGGAAACCGCCCATGGGCTTGAAGAAATTCGCGTGGTCGGCGGCGATGTCGCCGGTGTTCTCAGCCACGCCATTGTCAAAAGTGTCGAACTCGACGCCGAAGGCGTTGGTGATGCCGCCCACGCCGAAGCCGCCGCCGCCCCAGCCGATCGCGTCGCGCCCGGCGGGGTCGTTGTGCAGCACGAAGGCGATGCCATCCGCGCCGCCATCGGCGGTGCCGAGATTGATCTGGAATTCCAGCGTGAAATCCTGGCGCAGATCGATGCGCGCAATGGAGGTCACGGTGCCCGTGGCGTCCACCGCGGCGCCGGTCAGCGCGTATTCGCCGGGCGCGGTCATGGCCGCATCGCCCTCAGTCGCCCAGGCCGCCTTCTCGCTGATCAGCAGCCTGCCGATCTGCCCGCGGATCATGTCCGCGTAATAGACATAGCCGTCTGGCCCTTGCGCGAAATGCGTCATGCCGAAGCCGGTGGGCGTGGTGTAGAGATACTTCACTTCGCGCCGGTCGAGCACGTCGACGGTGTAGATCTCGCCCTGCGGGAAATCGCTGAAGAAGTAGTCGTTGCGCAACGCCGCGGGGTAGCGGTCGCCGCCATAGACCACCGCGCCGCCGGTGATGGCCTGCACCTGGTAGCCGGGATCGGCGGTGGCGTGGCTGAAGGCCTCATAGGCGATGCTGGGCTTGGCCCCGCCCGCCGCCTGCGCCGCGTAATAGGCCTGGGATTGCGCGAAATCGCGATAGCCGGGGGGGGGAATGCCCACGCCGCCCTGGCTGCCTTCGAAAAAGGGCCAGGCGAAATTGGCGCCGGCGCCGCCGATATGGATGCTCTCCCAGCTGAACCAGCCGGTATCGGTCAGCACTACGCGCCCGTCGGCGTCAAAGGACATGGAGAAGGGATTGCGCAGCCCGAGCTGATAGACCTTGGCTGCGTTGGTGGTCAGGTCCATCCCCGGCGTTGCGAAGGGATTGTCCGCGAGGCCCTGGCCGGTCATCGGGTCCACGCGCAGCACCTTGCCGGCGAGCGAATTCAGGTTCTGCACATCGAAGGTGCGGGGGTCGGCGATGTCGAAGGAGGTGCCGTCACCGGTCGAGATGTAGAGCATGCCATCGGGGCCGAATTCGATGGCGCCGCCGGCATGGCTGCGGGCGTCCTTCTTCAGGTAGTCCTGCTTGAAGCCGTCGATCACCCGGTCATTGGAATCGGTCAACCTTTCAGAGGAGACCAGGTTCACCAGGCCCGGCTCGGTGAAGTCCAGCGCGCCGCCACCGCTGATGTCCGACAGGCTGCGCCCCGCGCCACCGACCAGGATCACCTCGCTGCCCGCAACCGCGGTGCGGTAGCCGGTTGCGGCATCGGCGGTGAAGCGCGACACATAGGAGAAGCGGTTGCCGCCGCCATCCCAGCTGGCATTGCCGCCGGGCGTGGCATTGGCCACCTCCGGCGGATCGACCACGTAAAAGACATAGACGTAGGGGTTGCTGGAGAAATTGGGGTGGAAGGCAACATCCATCAGGCCGCGATCGCCAAAGCTGTTGGTGCGCGTTTCCAGGTCGATGAAGGTCGAGACCTGCTGCCCCGTCGTGATGTTGAAGACCGAGAGCGCGCCGGTCTTCTCCGCCACGTAGAGCAGGTTCGGATCATGCGGCGCGAAGACGAAGCGCAGCGGCTGGTTCACCTGCGCGATCACCGGCACTTCGGTCACGTCGTAATCCGAGACCAAAGGCGGATCGACCGGCTGGATCACCGGGTTCTCGTCATCCAGGATGGCGACCCGCGTGGTGCGCGGCGCGAGCAGCGTGCCGCTGTCGACATTGACCAGGGAGAGGGTGAAGATCTCGGTGGGTTCGGCCGTGGCGTCGTTGATGACGGGCACATCGACCAGCACGCGGTCCTGGCCGGCCAGCATGGTGATGGTGCCGAAGCCACCCAGGAAATCCTGGCCCGCAGTCGCGCTGTCACCGGTCAGGCCATAGGTGATGGTGACCGGCTGCGAGAGATCACCTGTCCGCCTGACGGGAACCTGCACGAAGCGGCTGGTCTCGGCGATGGAGAGTTCCATGGTCTCGAGGAAGATGTTGCCTGACATGATGGATCCTCAACCAAAGGCCCGGCGGAACAGCAGCCGGGCCACTTGTGCGGGATTGGCTTCCCGGATGGGCCGCACATAGCGGCCGGAGAACAGCTTCTGGATCAGCAGCACGGTGTTGCGCTGCGAGGGTGCGAAATCCAGGTGCAGCCGGCCCGGCGAATGCCAGGCCACGCGCGCATCGATCAGCCCCACATCCTGGATGCGCAGGGCCAGCACCTCCCCGCGCGGTGGCATCTCGCCCGCCATTTCGACGGAACAGCCGGTCAGCGAGATATCCGCCAGGCGGACATCGATATCGCGCGCGCCCTGTCGCAACAGGGCCGGTTCATCGGCGCTGAAGCGTTCCTCGCGGCGGAACCGGGGTTGTTCGACGCAGATCAGCACGGCCACGATCAGCGTGACGATGTTGAACACCGACCAGAACAGGTTCATCGCCTCGACATCGGGCGGCGTGTCGGACTGCGCACCGCGCCACAGCCCCATTGCGATGCCGCCCGCGGTCAGCGCGGCGAGTGCGATCAAGGGGGCGGCGACCGACCATTGCACCAGCACCCTATCGCGTGACGCGCCCTTGGCGGTGACCTTGAACTTCTGGTTGCGCGCGCCGAACAGGCCCACCACGGAAGCGCGCAGCGCCTCTCGGGTCACGAGCAGTGACATGGCTTCGGCCATGATCGGCAGGTTGGTGCCGCGGCTGACCCAGCCGAGATAGACCACGGCTGCCACCCAATACGGCCCCAGATGCGAGACCATGCCGCCGAGGTCGGTCTGCATCACCGCCACACCCGTCCACCAGTAGAGGATCGGCACCAGCAGACACAGCAGGCGCATCAGCGAACCCACGGTCCAGAACAGCACCGTGTCCAGCGTGTGCAGCCTGGTCTTCAGCGGCACATTCGCGCCATGCGACAAAGGTCCCCAGGGCGTGCGGACGATCTGCATGGTGCCCAGGCACCAGCGGCCACGTTGCGTCAGGTATTCGTGCAGGCCCTCGGGGGCGAGGCCGCTGCTCAGCGTCTCGTTCAGATAGACCGTGCGCTGGCCGATGGAAGCGAACTTGATCGAGAGCAGCAGGTCCTCGGTCACGCTCTCGGTCGGGAACAGGCCGATCTGGCGCAGGGCGCTGGCGCGGATCAGCGCCGAAGTGCCGCAGGAAAACGCCGTGCCATGCGCGTCCTTCGACGCCATGATGACGTCAAAGAAGAAGCGCTGTTCGTCGGCCAGCGTGTTGCGGCCGCCCAGGTTCAGCTGGATCGGGTCCGGGTTGAAGAACAGCTGCGGCGTCTGCACGCAGGCCACCTTCGGGTCATGCAGCAGGGCCGCGGCACGGCGTAGGAATTTCGGGCCGGCGACGAAATCCGCATCCAGCACCGCAATCGCATCCGGCGCATCGACACTGGCCAGGATGTCGGCCAGCGCGGCATTCATGTTGCCCGCCTTGCCATGCGCGTTGTCTGCGCGCGTGCGATACTCCGCGCCCAGCGACAGCGCGAGATCGCGCAGCCATTCCCGCCTGCCATCATCCAGCACGTGCACGCTGAAATTCGGGTAGTCCTGGCTGATCGCGCCGATGATGGTGCGCAGCAGGATCTCGCGGCTTTCGTTGTAGGTGGGGATCAGCACGGCGATGGCGGGCGGCCCGCCGGGGTGCTGTTCGACCGGATGCGCATCGGCCTCCGCGCTGCGATCCTTGCTGCGCGAGAGCACATGCAGCAGCAGAAGCCCCGCGATGCAGGAGAGGATCTCGACGGCGAAGAAGCCATGGCCCAGCCAGAATTCCAGGCCGCGCTCGGGGCCGGGCAGGGTCTCGGTTGCGCGCCACCAGAGGTAGCGCAGCATCAGACACGCGGTCAGCGCGGCGCCGATTGCGCGCGGCCATGGGTTGGACGGGCTGCAATTCGGGAGCACCAGCAGCGCCAGGCCAATCAGGGCCAGCGTGGGTGCGGCGTTGTGCAGGAAGCCCTCCATCAGAAGCTCAGCCGGCCGAGCCGCGCCGTCTCGCAGCCACGCGCGGCGGGGCCGTGCGGGTCGAGGCGCATGATGACTTCGAAGAGCGGCGTGCCGCGCTCGGCTGTGGCCGCGGGCGCCATCAGGGCCGCGACATTGCCGTGCTGCCAGGCGCTTTCACCGGCTGCCTGGAACTGCGCGGGCTGCCCCAGGCGCAGGCTGCGGAAGACGCGGCCATCGACCTGCGCGGTGACGACGGGGTTCGCGCAATCGACGAATTGCGCGATCTCCTGGCCCTGACGGACATGTTCGCCGGGCTGGGCCAACTGGCGCAGCAGCCGGGCCTGGGCGCCCACATGCAGCGGTGCCTCGCGCGCCTGGGCGAAGCGGGCTTCCTCGGCGCGGCGCTGGTCCGCCAGGCCGGCGATGCGGGCTTCGTGGCCAGCCAGCTGCTGGTTCAACTCGGCCGCCATCAGGCCCAGGCGGTCGCGCGCCTGCTGACTGGCGCTGCGGTCATTGGCATTGTCTGAGGCAAAGACGCCGCCGCTCGCGGCGTTCAACTCGGTGCGCAGGGCGGCCAAGCGGTTGGCGGCGGCCTGGCGGTCGGAGGTCGCGACCTGCTGGGCGCGGCGCGTCTGGTCCAGCGCGGCGCCGGCCACCACGCCGGCCTGGGCCAGCATCTGGCCGCGGCGCAGCGCCGTCTCTGCCTCGCGCAGCCGGGCATCGGCGGCGGCGAGTGCGTTCTCCGCTTCGGCGACGCGGGCATCAAGGGTGCCGGCGCGGGCGTGGCGGAAAGCGCCGGCCTGGCGCTCGGCGGCGTTCATCTCGGCGGTCAGGGCGGCGATGCGCGCGCGCAGCGCATCGCGCTCGGCCTCGGCCATGCGCAGCTGGGTCGTGGCCTCGCGCAGCGGGCGGTCCTCGGCGCGGGGGTTGATGACGCTGGCATAGGGCACGGCTGGTTCGAGAATGCTGCCGATGGCAGGCAGGCCCATGCCCGGGACGGTCAGCGTGCCATCGATCGGCGCGCGCAGGGATTGGGCGATGCCGTGCAGCATGGCCTGGCTGGCCTCGATGCGACCGAAGCGGTCATGCAGGAAGAGCCCGGCGAGCAGCACGAGCAGGGCGCCGATGCCGATGCGCAGCATCTGGCCCGTCGGCGGCATGCGCAGGCGGAAGCGACGGGGCGGTGCGGTCGGGCTGGCACAGACCACCTGAGGGGCCGGGTGGCGCGGGAAGCCGCGACCAAGATCATTTGGCATCGGGTGCGTCCAGCTTGTCATGTTGCGACGCATATTATCAGCAAATATATAAAAAGCAACGCTAATGGTATTTTTGAGATGATGCGGCCGTGCTGGAACGAAATACGAGCCATTTCAATATTCTAGAATAGCCTCATACCGCAACCTATGCGCGAATCCCGCAGTTTCGTGGGCGCGCTACAGCCAGCCCTTGCGCCGGAAATACAGCACTGGCAGCACCGCCGTGCAGACCATCAGCAGCAATGCCAGCGGGTAGCCCACCACCCAGTTCAACTCCGGCATGTGCTGGAAATTCATCCCGTAGATGCTGGCGATCAGCGTCGGCGGCATCAGCGCGACCGACACCACGGTAAACGTCTTGATGATCCCGTTCTGCTCGACATTGATGATGCCGAGCACCGCATCCAGCAGGAAGGTCGCGCGGTTGTTCAGGAAATTCGCGTGTTCCACCAGGGAGCGCACATCGCGCACCAGCGTCTTGATGGTGCCCTGGTTTTCCTTGCGGACGGCCATCGCCTTCTCAGCGCCCACGAAGGTCAGGATGCGCGACAGGCCGAGCAGCGTCTCGGATGCGCGGGTGGTGATTTCCCCCACCTGACCCAGCGTGACCAGCACCGCCTTCAGCGAGGCATCGCGCTGCGTGGCGCGCATCCCCGGCCGCGCCGCCTTGAAGGCCTGGGCCGAGGCGCGGTCCATGTCGGTGCCCACGCGTTCCAAGATATCGGCCAGGCGGTCCACGATCTGTTCGAACAGATGCAGCATCACCGCATCCGCGCTCGACAGCAGCCCCGGCGCCTTCTGGCAGCGCAGGGCGAAGGTGGGGAAGGCCTTGGGCGTCGCGTAGCGCACCGTGATCAGCGTGGTGCCGGTCAGCACGAAGGAAATCGCGGTCGAGCCGAATTCGCCCGCCTCCATCCCGTAGAGGAAATTGGCGGTGAGGAAGAGGTCCTCGCCCTCCTTGTAGAGGCGCGAGGAGCTTTCGATCTCCTGCATTTCCTCGCGCGTCGGCACCTCGATGCGCAGCGCGTCCTGGACGGCGTGCTCTTCCTCGAAGCTCGGGTTCAGCAGGTCGATCCAGACCGCGCCGCGCAGGCCGGCGGCGTCCGACAGGCCTTCGCGCAGGACAACTTGTCCGTTCTCCACGGTGTAGGCGTTGATCATGCGGCGTGCTCCCGGTGGAGAAGGCGGGATGGGTTCCTTACACCGCGCCCGGGGGGCCTGTCACGCTGGGTGCGGCAGTGCGAAAAGCCGTGACACTTCTGTAAACTCCGCCGCGATCGGGTGGTGGCCGGCGGGCAGCGTGCCATCGCCCGCGCGCACCAGCTGGCAGGTGGCGCAGCCGGCCTGCCGCGCGGCATCCAGCTCGGCCGCGACATCGGACAGGAACAGGATCGCGCCGGTGGCCAGGCCCAATGCGGCGGCGATGGCGTGGTAGCTCGCGGCCTCGCGCTTGGCGCCCATGCGGGTGTCGAAGAAGGCGTCGAACAGGGCGGTCAGGTCACCGGCCTCGGAATGGCCGAACAGCAGGCGCTGCGCTTCCTCCGAGCCTGAGGAATACACCGCCAGCCGTAGCCCGCCCGCCTTCCAGCCGGCCAGCGCGGCCGCGACATCGGGCCATAAATGCCC
>JAPLOK010000277.1 GCA_026400775.1 Alphaproteobacteria bacterium
AACGGCTTCTACACCTTCTCGGGCTACAGCGCGATCGCCAACATCTTCAACAATGTTTCGGTGGCCAATACCTTCACCGCGGGCGATGCGACGGCGGCCTTGACCACCACCGGTAAGCTCTCGCAGGCCATCACCAACACGCTGACGCAGCTGAACAATTTTGGCAGCTACTCGCGCTTCATCGATTCGCAGATCGGCTACAACAAGAAAATCCTGGATGCGCAGGAAGCCGGTATGGGCGCCCTGATCGACGCTGATCTCGCCAAGGAATCAGCACGCCTTCAGGCCTTGCAGATTCGCCAGCAGCTCGGCAGCCAGGCGCTCGGCATCGCGAACCAGTCGCCGCAGATGCTGCTCAGCCTGTTCAACGGCTGATCAGCGCGGGGCGCCGCCACTGGCTGCAAGGCGCTGCGGGCCTGTGGCAGGCCGCTCGCGGGTGGCAGCGACTGGAACACAGGCGCGGGCGAGGACGCGGCAGGTGCTGCCGGCGGCAAGGCTGCGGGCATCGGCGGGGCGCCGGCCAGTGGGCTTTGCAACGGTTGCAACGGATCGGCGGCCGGCGGCGGTGGCATGAAGGCCGGCGCTTCGGTCGCTGGATCAGCCCGCCGAGTATTGCGGCTGCGCGGCGGCTCTGCAAAGCGTGGCGGCTCGAAACTCAACGGTGCGGCGGCCGGCGGTGGTGCAAGCGGTGCGGGTGCAGCGGTAAGCGGGCTCTGCAAGGGCTGGAACCCAGCCGGCGGTATGGAAGCCGCCATCGGGGCGACCTGAACCGGCACAGGAACGGGCGCGGGCGCAAAGCGCGGCGCCGTCGGTGCGAAGGGGTTGCCCGCCACCGGCGCTGGTTGCAACGGCATCGCCGCGACCGTGCCCATTTCCAGACCCGGTTGCCGCGGCGGTGCCGGCGGGAAGGCCTGGCCAGTGATCAGCGGGCCGCCGCCCGAGGTGATGGGTGCGCCGCTCAGCGGCACGGGCCCCAAGGCGGAAGGCCGGCTCGCCATCGGCACGCGCCCGATCGGTGAGGATCCCGCCACCAGCGTCGTGCTCGCGCCGACGCAGCGGAACGCCACCTGGTAGTTATCCGCGTTGATGCGCGTGCCGAGCAATTCCGTTTGCCGTCCCTGGCCCATGCAGAAGCTGGTGGCCTCGGTCAGCCCGCGCTCGACGGCGTTGGCCAGCACGCGGCCTCGGGTCTCGACGGCGAACATATCCGGCCCGATCGCCACGATGCCACTGGTGGCACCACCGCAACCAGCCAGCAGCAGCACCGCCCCAGACAGCAAACAGGTACTGGCTGCACGCATTCTCAAGGCCTCCGACAGGATCGGTCCCCTATTACCCGCGCCCGCGCCGACTGCCAAACATGCTCTGGCGCCGTTGTACCGGTCAGCGTAGGTAGCGGCGACTTTTACGGGAGAAACTTCATGCTGCGCCGTGTCCTGCTTGCAACACCTGCCGTGATCCTGCCCGCGGCCGCGCAGGAGAATTGGCCCTCCCGCCCGGTCACCGTGATCGTCCCCTGGGCGCCAGGCGGGTCCAATGATGTGCTGGCACGGCTGTTCTCGCCCGCGCTGGAGGCGCGCTTCCGCCAGCCCTTCGTGGTGGAAAACCGGCCCGGCGGCGGCGGTTCGGTGGGCATGGGCCTGGCCCAGCGCGCGCGTGCGGATGGGCTGACGCTGTTCATCTCCTCGGCCTCCAACCACGTCTTTCACCCGCTGGTCGCGGGCCACATGGATTACGACGTGCGTGAGGCCTTCCACGGCGTGGCCATGCTGGTGGATGTGCCGAATGTGCTGGCGGTCCACCCCAGCGTGCCGGCGCGCACCGTGCCCGAACTCATTGCCTGGATCAGGGCACAACGGAATGGCGTGTCCTTCGGTTCCTCGGGCGTCGGTTCCTCCAACCACCTCGCGGGCGAACTGTTCCGCATGCGCACGGGGCTCGACATGACGCATGTGCCCTATCGCGGCGGCGGCCCGGCCGTGGCCGACCTGATCGCCGGCACCATCCCGATGGCGGTCATGAACCTGCCCACCCTGATCCCGCCGGCCGATGGCGGGCGCATCCGCATGGTGGCGGTGGCCACGGCCGAACGTGTGGGGCTGCGCCCCGACCTGCCAACCATCCAGGAGGGCGGCGTGCCGGATTACTCCGTCCGCTCCTGGACCGGCGCTTTCTTCCCGCGCGGCACCCCGCGCGCCATCATCGACACGCTGAGCGTGGCGCTGCGCGAGATCATGGAACTGCCCAGTATCCGCACCCGCCTGCGCGACCTGGGCAGCGAGTCGATCTACATGGACCCCGCCCGCACCGACGCCTTCGTGCGCGAGGAATGGGACCGCTGGGGGCCGGTGGTGCGCGCGGCCAATGTGCGGCTGGAGTAGGCGCGCGCCTGCGACATATTCACCGCCGGCCCGCTGGATGCAGGCTTGCGACATATTCCCGACCGGCGCGCGATGATGCGCGGTTACGACAAATTCCCCGGGCGTGCCCCAGCGCCACGCATGCGCATGGCGGTGCGGCCCTCCGCGTTGGGGTTAGCTGAATAGGACAACATTATTAACTACGCAAGGTATATTGTCTCGTCCGTTGACACCGCCCTGCACCCGCGGCTGGCTGGCCTGCTGGCCGCCGACCAGCCCCGCATGTCCGCGCTGCGTGCCGTCGCGGCGCTGGGCCTACCGGATGCCTGGATCGGCGCCGGCTTCATCCGCAATGCGGTGTGGGACATGTTGCACGATATCAAGCCACGCCTGCATTTCGACGATGTGGACGTGGTCTGGTTCGACCCCGCGCGCACCGATCCCGCCTGGGATGCGGCGCTGGCCGCGCGCCTGCCGCCGGGGTTGAACTGGTCGGTCACCAACCAGGCGCGGATGCATGCGCGGCATGGCCATGCGCCCTATCACGACACCGCGGACGCCATCCGCCACTGGCCGGAAACCGCGACGGCTGTGGCTGCCAGGCTGCATGATGATAGGCTGGAAGTCCTTGCCCCACACGGCCTGGATGACCTCTTCGCCGGCATGCTGCGCCCCAGCCCAGGGCGCGTTGCCGCCTTCGCCCGGCGCATCGCGGCCAAGCCCTGGCTGCGCGACTGGCCCGGCTTGCGCATCAGCGGAACCGGCTGCTAGCGCCACCCGCAACACAGACCAGGAAACGCCCCATGCGCCGCTATCGCATCGCCTCCATCCCCGCCGACGGCATCGGCCAGGAAGTCATCCCCGCCGGGTTGCAGGTGCTGCACGCTTTGGCCGAGCGTTCCGGCGATTTCGTGCTCGATGTGGAGGACCTGCCCTGGGGCAGCGACTACTATCGCGCCCATGGCCGCATGATGCCCGAGGACGGGCTGGACACGCTGAAGCGCTTCGACGCCATCTTCTTCGGCGCCGTGGGCGACCCCGAACTGCCCGATGATATCACCCTCTGGGGCCTGCGCCTGCGCATCTGCCAGGGCTTCGACCAGTACGCCAATATCCGGCCCACCCGCGTCCTGCCCGGCCTGACCAGCCCGCTGCGCGAGGTCGCACCCGGCGACATCGACTGGGTCATCGTGCGCGAGAATAGCGAGGGCGAATATGCCGGCCATGGCGGCCGCGCCCATCGCGGCCACCCCGAGGAAATCGCGACCGAGACCGCCATCTTCACCCGCGCGGGCGTCACCCGCATCATGCGAACTGCCTTCGAGATCGCAGCCCGCCGCCCACGCCGGCTGCTGACCGTCGTCACCAAATCCAACGCGCAGAAGCACGGCATGGTGCTGTGGGATGAGATCGCCGCCGAGGTCGCGCGCGAATTCCCCACCGTCACCTGGGAGAAGGAACTGGTGGACGCGATGGCCGCGCGCATGGTCCGCCACCCGCGCAGCATCGACACGGTGGTGGCCACCAACCTGCACGCCGATATCCTGTCCGACCTGGCCGGCGCCGTGGCCGGCAGCCTGGGCGTGGCGCCGACCGCCAATCTCGACCCCTCGCGCCGGCACCCGTCGATGTTCGAACCCATCCATGGTTCGGCCTTCGACATCACGGGCATGGGCATCGCCAACCCGGTCGCCACCTTCTGGACGGCGGCGATGATGCTGGAACATCTGGGCGAAGACGCTGCCGCCCGCCGGCTGATCACCGCGGTCGAGCAGGTCTGCGCCGATGGCGTGCTGACGCGCGACCTGGGCGGCAATGCCACCACCGCCGAGGTCACGGCGGCGGTGATCGCCGCAACACGCGGCGCCAACTGACCGGCGCTGGGGGCTGGCCTTGCCCCCCATTTCCACGGCATGGTCCATGGAAACGGGAGACGTCCATGAACACACCACGCCGCGCGCTGCTGGGCGCCGCACTCGCCACGCCCTTCGTCGCGCAGGCCCAGGGCTTCCCCAGCCGCCCGCTCTCCATCCTGATCCCCTTCGCCGCCGGCGGCCCCACCGACATGATCGCCCGCCTGCTGGCCGAGGGCATGTCGCGCGAATTGGGCCAGCCGGTCGCCGCCGAGAATGTGACCGGCGCGGGCGGCACCATCGCCGCTGCGCGCGTCGCGCAGTCCCGCCCCGATGGGCACACGCTGCTGATCCACCATATCGGACTGGCGGCCGCTGCCACGCTGTACCGGCAGCTGCCGTTCAGCATCGATCGCGGCCTGGCGCCGCTGGGCGTCGTGTCGCACACCGGCATGACCTTCGTGGCGCGGCCCGATTTCCCGCCGCGTGACCTGGCCGGCTATATCGCCGTGCTGCGCGAACAGGGTGACCGCCTGAACCTGGGCCATAGCGGGCTGGGCGGGTCCAACCAGCTCTGCGGCATGCTGCTGCAACATGCGGCCGGCCGCAGCGCCACCACCATCGTCTTCCGCGGCAGCGCGCCGGCGATGACGGAAATGATGGCCGGCCGGCTCGACATCTCCTGCGACCAGGCGACCGTCGTGGCCCCCTTCGTGCGCGACGGCCGCATCCGCGCCTATGCCGTCACGCTGCCGCAGCGCATTCCGGGCTTCGATGTGCCGACGGCGCGCGAGCAGGGCCTGGACATGGTCATGTCCGCCTGGCATGGCCTTTACGCCGCGGCCGGCACGCCGCCCGAATTGCAGGAACGCCTGGCCCGCGCGATGCGCGCGGCGCTGGCGGACGACCGCCTGAAGCAGCGCTTCGCCGAGACGCTCACCACGGTCGCGACCGACGCCGAGGCCACGCCCGCGCATCACGCGCAATTCCTGGCCAGCGAAATCGGGCGGCTGCGGCCCTTGATCGTCGCCGCCGGACAATTCGCGGATTGAGGCACGGCTTGCGCGCCGTGACGGACATGCCACCCTTGGCGCCATGAAGCTGCCCGCGCACCACCGCTACACCCACAGCGCCATCCCCACCCGCCCCGACTACAGCTGGCCCAACGGGGCGCGGCTGGCGCTGACGGTGGTCAACAACATCGAGCATTTCGCCTATCGCCAAGGCCTGGGCAGCGACGTGACCGGGCCTTCGCCGGTGCAGAACCAGCGCGCCTATGCCTGGCGCGACTACGGCAACCGCGTGGGCCTGTGGAGCCTGCTGGACCTGCTGGATGAGCTGGAACTGCCATCCGCGCATAACTGCAATTCCGCGGTGCTGGATGCCTGCCCGGAAATAGCGCCGGCGCTGCGCGCGCGCGGCGATGAATTCATCGGCCACGGCCGCACCAATTCCGAACGCCAGGATATTCTCTGGGAAGAGGATGAACGCCGGCTGATCGAGGAATCGCGGGACCGTCTGGCGCATCATGCGGGCGCCGCACCGCGCGGCTGGCTCGGCCCGTACATCGCGCAATCGCCGCACACGCTGGATCTGCTGCGCGAGGCGGGCTTCACCTACGTCATGGACTGGCCGGCCGATGACCAGCCCTTCTGGATGAAGACCCGCGCCGGGCGAATCCTGTCGGTGCCCTACAGCGTCGAATTGAACGACAGCCCGGCGCTGGTCATGCGCCACCACACGGGCCGCGAATTCGCCGCGATGATCATCGACCAGTTCGAGGAAATGCTGCTGCAATCCGCCCGCCGCCCGCTGGTGATGAGCGTGGTGCTGCACCCCTTCATTCTCGGCCAGCCGCACCGGCTGCGGCCGCTGCGCCAGGCGTTGCGCCACATCCTGGCGCAGCGCGACAAGCTCTGGGTCACGCGGCCCGGCGAGCTCGCCGATTATGTCTCCACACTGCCCGAAGGAACTGTCCCATGATCCGCGATTTCGAAGGCTATGGCCGCAACCCGCCGAATGCCCGTTGGCCCGGCGGCGCCAAGCTCGCGATCAACTTCGTCATCAACCATGAGGAAGGCGGCGAGCGCTCCGTGCCCGATGGCGATGGCGTTTCCGAAGTGGGCCTGACCGAAGGCGGCACCATCAGTGTGCCCGGCCGCGACCTGGGCGCGGAGAGCATGTTCCAATATGGCAGCCGCGTCGGCTTCTGGCGCCTTTACCGCCTGTTCCGCCAGCAGGAACTGCCCTGCACC
>JAPLOK010000394.1 GCA_026400775.1 Alphaproteobacteria bacterium
ACGATTTGCGAGAGCGGGCGTTGGCGCGCGCTGATGCCGGCGAGACGATCCGTGAGATCGCTGCGGCCCTGTCGATCAGCCCCTCCTGCGTGTCGAAGTGGCGCAAACGCCTGCGCGAGACGGGGACGGTGAGCCCTGGCTGTGAATCAGCATCCAAATGGAACCCCATGCTGAACATAAACTCATTTATTGATATGGTTGGTGAGTTCGGTAGATGACGGGGGTCCCGATCAGCGCCAATTGGGACCCCACCCCAAACTAGATTTTTCTTTCTATATCAATCCATTGTAGTCGTTTTGGGGTAGGGTCCCGTCTGGGTGCTGCTCCACAGTGGTCACGCGCTGAGGAATTCCCGCACTTCCTCCACCACCTGCTGCAACCCCGCGCGGCGCACCGGCACCGGCAGCCCGCTCAACAACCGTGACGGCGCGCGCGCATCCAGCAGCACGAAGACGCCGCGATCGTCCGCGCGGCGGATGAGCCGACCAAAACCCTGGCGCAGCCTGTGTCGCGCCTCGGCATCGTCATAGCCCTTGGGGTCGCCGCCGCCGAGGTGCAGCCGACGTTCGCGATGCAGGATGGTCGGCCGCGACCACGGCACGCGCTCATACACCAGCAGCCGCAGTGAGCGGCCAGGCACATCCACGCCATCGCGCATGGCATCCGTGCCCAGCAGGCAGGAATTCTCCTCGGCGCGGAAAACATCGACCAGGGTCGCATTGTCCATCGCATCGACATGCTGCGCGTAGAGCGGCAGTCCTGCGGCTTCCAGCTCCGGCCCAATCAGCCGCGCCACCTCCCGCAGGCGACGGATCGCGGTGAACAGCCCCAGCCCGCCGCCGCCCGCTGCCATGAACAGCGCGCGCATCGCGGCCGCCACCTGCGGCGTGCGCGCCTTGTCCACGTCGCTCACCACGAAGGCGCGTGTCTGGGCCGGGTAGTCGAAGGGGCTGGCCATCGCGGCGCGGATCGCGGGCATCGCCAGATGCTGCGCGCCGGTGCGGGCTTCAGCGCTGAGCCAGCTTTCCTCCGCATCCTGGCCGGGCAGGGCGTCACGCAAGGTGGCGCTGGTGATCAGCAGGCCATGCGCGGGGGCGGCCACATGCAGCGCGAAGGGCTGCGTCGGGTCCAGCCAGCGGCGATGCATGCCGGCATCCACATCGCGCGCCTCGCGCCGTGTCAGCTCCAGCCAATCGACCATGGTAGGCCGCGTGCCGGGCTCGGGCACCTGGTGCAGCGTGGCCAGCATGGAACGCCAGGCGCGCAAGGGCATCAGCGCGCGGCGCTCAATGCCGCGGATGGCGGTCTCCAGCCGGATGCGTTCGGCGAGTTCCAGTTCCTCGGGCGCCGCATCGATGCGTGCCTGCAAGCGCGCGGCCAGATCGGCCAGCGGTGTTTCCAGGCGCTCCAGCGCGGCGGCCAGCGCATCGCCGGCTTCCAGCAACTCGGGGTTCACCGGGTGCAGGTCGCATTCCTGGCCGTACTGCCCGTCATCATCCTTCGCCCGTGCCAGCACCTGCGCACGCACCGCCATCAGGAAGGCCAGCGTGACGTTGGGTTCGGTGCCGCCCTCGGCAAATCGGGCATGCCAGCCGGGCGGCGGCAGCGTGTGCGCGGCATGCAGAGCCGCCTCCAGCGGGGCGAACAATTCCGTGGTCTCGCCGGTCAGGTCCTCGATGCGCCGTTGCAGCCCCTTGGCGCGCGAACGCCCGCCCTCCGCGCCCAGCAGCCAGCGGCGCAGATCGGCGGTGTCCCAGCCGGTGATGGCGGCGGCGAAGGCGCCATCGGCGGCATCGAAAATATGGTGCCCTTCATCGAACACATAGCGCAGCGGCTTGCCATCTTCGCCGCCGCCCAGCGCGGCCTGGATCATCACCAGCGCGTGGTTCGCCACCACCAGCCGCGCCGATCGCGCGCGGCGGATCGAATGCTCGACAAAGCACTTGCGGTAATGCGTGCAGGCGCTGCGGATGCACTCGCCCCGCCGATCCGCCAGCTGCCCGATCACCGCGCCGCCGAACAATTCCAGCATCCAGCCGGGGAAGTCACCGCCGACGATATCGCCATCACGCGTATGCGTGGCCCAACGCGCGGCCAATGCCAGCGGCAGCGCAGCATCGCGCAGCGACAACTGCCCCTGGACCTCCTCCAGGTTCAGCAGGCACAGGTAGTTCTCGCGCCCCTTTCGCAGCACCACGCGGGCGCGGCGTTCCTCGGGGTCGGGGTAGAGGCGCGCCAGTTCCTGGTCCAATTGCCGTTGCAGGTTGCGCGTGTAGGTGGACAGCCAAACCGGTGCGCCATTCTTCTCCGCCCAGACCGAGGCGGGCGCGATATAGCCCAGTGTTTTCCCGGTGCCGGTGCCGGCCTCCGCCAGCACCAGGCGCGGCTCGCCCTCTGTCTCGCGCGGGGTGAAGGCGGCGCTGGCGGCCGAGGCATAATCGGCCTGGGCGGGGCGCGCTTCCGCATCCTCGCCCAGCATCTCCGCCAGGCGGCGCCGCGCCTCGGCGGGCTCCACCGGCAGAGAGGCGGCGGGCGGTACAGGCGCGTCATCCTCCCATTCCGGCAGGCGGCGCCAGGGGCGCAGCGCGTTGCGCTCGGGCTTGGCATCCGGTGCGCCGAGCGCGGCCAGCACGCTATCCGCCCAGACCCAGCCGATGGCATTCTTCAGATGCGCGGCGATCCCCGCGGCATCCTGTCCGGCGGCGCTGCCGCGCGTCTCCGACAGCAGCCGCAACAGCCTGGTCGCGATCTGCGGCAGCAGGGCGCAGGCGGCCTCCTCATCCTTCGGCAGTTCCATGTCCAGCGCCAGCGCCAGGCCGCGCGGCGTGGGGGGTGCCAGCCGCGCCGGCTGGCAGAAGGCGAACAGTTCCAGCAGGTCAAAACTGTCAAGGAAGGGCGCCACGTCCAGCCGGCGGGCGGTAGCCGGCGCGTGGACCAGCATGGGGTTCGACAGGTCGCGCAATGCGCGCTCGATCTCGGCGCCGCGCGGCGTCAGCAACTCGCCATCCGGCGTCAGAATGGTGGCACGACCCGCGCCCGCCACGAGCAGCGGCACATCGGGCAGCAGCAGATGCGGGGCTTGTGCGGCCATCTCAGCGCCCCGCGCTGCGCGCCAGGTAGACGGTCGCCATCAGCATCAGCGCCACGCCGATCGGCAATGTCCACCCCGGCGTTTCGGCAAACACCGCCCAGCCCAGCAGAATGCCCGAGGGGATTTGCACATATTCCATCGGTGCCAGCAGCCCGGCCTCGGCGCGGCGCGCGGCTTGCGATGCGGTCCAGTCACCCAGCACGGCCATCAGGCTGCCACCGGCCAGCAGCAGCAGCGCATAGAGGCTGGGCGTCACCCAGAACCACGCCACGAAAGGCGCCCAGAACACCACGCTGGCAATGGCATACCAGGCGATGACGCGCATCGGTGGCTCGGTCGGTGCCAGTGCGCGGAAGGTGATCAGCACCAGCGCGCCGCCGACGCCCGCGCCCACCGCGGCCAGCACTCCCCAGGAGAGCGTGCCCGTCGGCCCCGCGATCACCAGGACGCCCAGGAAGCCCAGCAGCGCCGCGCCCATGCGGTCGCGCCGCAGAGCCTCGCCCAATATCACGGCGGCCAGGAAGATCGCCCAGATGGGCCGCGCCTGTGAGATGGAAACGGCATCGGCCAGCGGCAGCAGCACCAGCGCCAGCATCCAGCACTGGAAGCTGAACAGCCCCGCGCCGCAGCGCCCCGCCATCACCCAGGGCCGGCGCGTGGCCAGCCCCACCAGGCCCATCCGCCACAGGAAGGGCGCGATGATGAGCAACGAAAAGGCACCGCGCGCGAAGGGCGCGAAGACGGTCGGCACGCCCTCCTGCATGGCGGCACGGTAGGTGACCGCCGTGCCGGAAAAGCACAGCGATGCCGCCACCATGAACGCCATGCCCAAAAGGGGCTGGCGCGCGTTCAACGCCGCAAGGCGTTCGCGATTACCGCCAACTGGAACGCGATCTGCGTGAAGTCGGTCACGATCTGCAGCACGCGCGGGTCAAGCCGCGGCAGCGCGATCAGCTCGTCACCGGGGCGCGGGGCCTGGTTGGTGTCCAGCACCAATTCGCCCGAGGCGCGGCGGATCATCAGCGTGGACATCGCCCCGCGCGGACTGAAGCCGCCCGCCTGGCGGATATAGTCGCCGGCGGTCAGGCTAGGCTGCCACAGGATGGCGCGCGGCGCGTTCACCTCGCCGGAGACCAGGATGGTCTGCACCCGTTCGGGAATGACGATGACATCGCCATCCTCGAGCCGCACTGGCGCGCAGCGGCCGTTCTGGTCCATCACCACCACCAGCCCGTCGGGACGGGTGCGGCGGCCGCGCTGGATGAACTGGCTGACCACCTGCGCCTCCTGTGCGCGGATGGCGGCCACGCCTTGCGTCGGGCTGGTGGCCAGGAAGAGCTGGCGTTCCAGCCGGTCCAGCGCTTCTTCCATGGTGCGCTGCTGCTGCGCGGCCACGCGCGGCCGTAGCAGGAAGACGCCCTGGGTATTGGCCAGCGAGGGATCGACAGCGACATAGTCCAGCAGGCTGCACAGCTGCGTGTCGCGATCGGCGACCAGCACGGAAGGCCCGATGCGGCTGCCCTCGATCGTGACGCGGATGGTGCGCGCCGGCGCGTCGGTGATGAAGGTGACCGTATCCTGGTCGGACATGGTCGCCGTCTGCAATTCCTGCATCGTGACGTAGCGGCTGAACGGCCGGCCGTCGCGCGTGCCCTGGATGACGGCGTTGGTGGCGGCCGGCAGCGGGCGCGCATATTCCACGATCTCGCGGCCGGTCATGGCGCGGCCGGGCACCTCGAACAGGAAGTTGTTGCGCACCGCGCCATCGGCGCCGACCAGCGCGCGCTGGCGGCCGACGACGATGGTGTCACCTTCCTGCAGGCGGATATTCGGCAGGCGGCCGTCGATCAGGAAGGCGTAGAGGTCGACCGTGGCGACCTGGCCGCCACCGCGGCGGATGACGATGTCGCGGAAGGAACCGCGCGCGGGGTCCACGCCACCGGCGCGCACCAGGAAGTCGATGATGCTGTCGGCCGCGCTGCCGCCGAAGCGACCGGGCGTGCGCACGAAGCCGGTCACGAACACCCCGATGCGCTGCATCGAGACCAGCACGGCATAGACCTGCACCTGCTTGGTGTAGATGCGCCGCACCTCGGCCTCGATCACGCGTTGCAGGTCACCGGCGCGGGTGCCAGCCAGGCGGATCGGGCCGATCTGCGGCAGGAAGAGGAAGCCCGCACTGTCTACGACGCCGATCGTCTCGGCCTCGACCGCGCCCCAGACGCGGACCGAGACGCGGTCGCCGGGCGCGATGACATAGCCGGGGTTGGGCGCGTCGGTCGCGACGGCGGAATCACGCGTGAAGAGGCTGGCGCCGAACACCGCCGTGGCGGCGCCGGGCGCGCGCGCGGCATCGCCCAGCGGCGTCACCGCAGTGGCGCCGGCCTCGGCCTCGGTTGCGCTGCCTTCGCGCGCGATGGTGCGTGCGCCGCCGACGGCGCGCGCCGGCGGCAGTGCCTGTTGCTGTTGCTGCTGGAACTGCTGCTGCAATGCCGGCGGGGTGCCACCGAAGCCGGGCAGGAACTGACCGAAGGCAGGAAACTGGGCGCTGATTGCAAGCCCGAGGCCCGCGAGCAGCGCGATACTACGATGCATGTTCCTTCATCCCTGCAAGAATCAGCCAGCCCAAGCCATAGACCACGGTGAGGCCGAGGAAAACATAAGCGATGGACAACAAGCGCTGCGGGTAACGATGCCGCTCCGCGAGGTTGGGTTCAACGACACGCTGGATGAACAATTGCTGGCGCTGCGCCTCCGCCAGCGATCGTTCGAGATTGGCGGTGACCGCGGTCAACTGGCGGCCGGCGAATTCCGCCTCCAGCCGAAGGCGTTCGAAGGCGGCGACCTGTGCGGTGAAGCCGTCCTGGCCGGGGGCCGCCGTGCGGCGGCGTTCCTCGACAATCTGCTGCTGCAGCGCATCGATCCGGTTCTGCAGATTCTGCACCTGCGGGCTGTTGGGCCGCGCGAAAGCCAGCAATGCCTGCAGCTCGCTGCGCGCCTGCGCCACCGCGCCTTCCAGCCGGCCTATGGTATCGACCGCGATCGCCGCGCTGCGCGAGGGGTCGAGAGCGCGTTCGCGTTCGCGGAATTCCGAGATGGCGGTGGTGGCGGAGGTCACGCGGCTTTCGGCGCGCGCCAGCTCGGCGCGGGCGCTGCGCACAGTGTCTTCCAGGATGCGCGCATTCAGGCGGTTCACCAGTTGCTCGGAGAGGCCGAGCAGCGCGCGGTTGATCGCCAGGCTGTCATCGGGCCTGAAGCTGCGCACGGTCACGACGGTGATGCCCGTGGTCGCGTCGATCACGGCGCTGACCATGGAGCGGTAGTAGTCGAGCAGGCGCTCGGCCGGCGGGTTGTCGAACCAGTGCCGCGCCCACCAATCGGCCTCCGGCCTGCGGAAGATCTCGACCAGCGGCAATTGCGCGCGCAGGCCCGAAACCGCGTCATGAGAGAGCAGGAAGTCGCGCACCGCGACGGCATCCTCGTTGGCGGAGCGGAAGCCGGCGCTGTTCAATGCCTCGGACAGCATGGAGACGCTGCCGGCCTGGCGCGCCTTCACCGTGAAGCGGCTTTCGGAAACGTATTGCGGCGAGGCGATCAGCAGGAAATAGATCGCGGCCAGTAAGGTCGGCACCAGGACCAGCCAAGTGTAGGGGTTGCGCGTGAAGAAGCCGCGCATGCGCTCGAGCAGGGTCGGCGGCGTGATTGCGCCGGCGCTGCGAAAGCCGCCCAGGATGAGCCTGCCATCCGGCCCGCGCTCCGCCGGGACGGACCGGTCAAAGGGCGTGGTAGGCGGCGATAGCCTGGTCCAGATCTTCATGGAAAGTCAGCTTTCCCTCATGGAGGATGGCGGCCGAATTGCAGAACGAGCGCAGCAGGTGATCCGAGTGCGACACCAGCAGCAATACGCTGCGCTTGCGCCTTTCTTCCAGCGCGGCAACACAGCGGGCCGTGAAACGTGCGTCTCCCGCGGCAATGGCTTCGTCGATCAGGTAGCAGTCAAAGTCAATGGCCATCGAAAGGCCGAACGCCAGGCGACCGTGCATGCCCGTAGAGTATGTATAGACCGGCATCCGGAAATGCTCGCCCAACTCGGCGAATTCTTCAACAAAGCTTTCGACCCAGCCTGGTGATTTACCGTATAGCCGCGCCAGGAAGCGGCAATTATCGGCGCCAGTGATGGACGTATGCACGGCGCCGCCGAAGCCGAGCGGCCAGGACACGGTCATGTTGCGGCGCACCTCGCCACGGGTCGGCGCTTCTAGGCCGCTGACCAGGCGGATCAATGTCGATTTGCCGGCGCCGTTGCGCCCCAGGATGCCGATGGCATCGCCAGTCTGGAACCGGGCCGAGATCCCCCGCAGCACGAAGCGTTCCCGGCCGTTGGTCTCATAGGCCTTCCAGACATCGCGCAATTCCAGCATGGCGTCAGTGCGAGGCCGCCAAACGGCCTTTGACGGCGCGCATGGCCAGCATGCCCATCACATTCAGCGCGGCCGTCCAGGCTAGCATATAGCCTAGATCCCAGTGGTAAGGCACCACAGGGCCGAACTGACCGTCACGTATGATCTCGAACATGTGGATGGTGGGGTTCAGCAGGGCGATCGACTGTGCCTCGGTCGGCAGCCACCAGATCATGAAGAAGGCTCCGGTGAACGGGATCATCAGATAGGTGAAGGGGTGGACGACGCGTTCGACATTCTCATGGCCCCAGATGGTGGCGGCCAGCAGCAGCATGGCAAAGCCATGGCAGAAGGCGGCCATGATGACGATGCCCCCCACGATCTTGAGCGAGTCATGCGGCATGGCTCCGCCCAACATGGCCAGAAACGCGATCATGATGAACACCGCGATGATCACCGTGGCGCAGTCCAGCGCATGGCGCGCGATCAACACGTCCAGATATGTGACCTGCCGATGGTAGAAGAGCGGCAGATTGGCTTGCACCGTGTTGGAGGCGCGGTTCAGGATGGCCCTTAACAAGTAATAAGGCGTGTAGCCGACAATATAAAATGCCGCGATATCCATACCGCCGGGCAGGGTATGGCCAGATGCATATTGTATCACGGCAATGCATCCCCCCAGGATCATCGGCTCGATGAAGACCCACAAATAACCCAGGTGATGCCGCCCGAACCGCGTGTGCAATTCACGCAACATGACGGCCACCACCACCCGAAACTGGATGCGCGCCCCTTCCTCTATCCGGCGGAACCCGGCCAACATGTCAGGTCTACCTGGCGCTACGCAGCAGCGGCGGTGTCAGCCGCAAGCCGGCCTCGGGGTCCGAGCAGACAACCTGCGCGCGTTCGCCACCGCCCGCACCCAGCACCAGTTCCCGGCACTCGCGCCCGCTGGCGGCGTGATAGACCCGCACCACACGCGCAGGCTGCACAATCCCGTTGACGCTGACCGAGCCGCTATTGCCCGCCGGCGTCGCCATGGCGAAGGCGGCCAAAGGGTCGCTCGGCGTCACTGTCGCGGCCAGGGTCCCGCCAACCGGCGGCGGCACCGCCGGTGACGACAAGGCCGAGAACATGGCCGAACCGGGGATCGAACTGCCGCAACCGGCCATCAACAGCGTGCAGGCCAGCAGCGCGGCGGGACGTATCGTCTGGAACCTCAATCAGGCCTCCGGCGTCAACAGGCGCGACCGAGCGGGATGGCGCCCCGCTGGTATAGCCGACGGCGCCTATATAGAACCTCGCTGTGGAAAAGACGATATGAACCGGCGCACCTTGTGGATCCCCCAGCTGCTTCGGCGCGAGCATCCGCATCTGCCCGCCTTCTTCCCCGATTTCGATGCGCTGCCCGAAGCCGCGCCATGCCCCGCGGATGCGCTGGTCGCCGGCGAGGGCCAGGCCAGCTTCAGTGAAGGCCCCTGGGCCGCGCCTGGCTTCCATGATGCGCGCCGGGCCGTGGGCCTGGTGGTGCCTGGCCTGCCTGCCCCGCCCCAGCCGCTCGATGCGAGGCTGGATGACGCGCAACGCGCCGCGCTGCACGCCACGCGCTTTGCCGACCCATTTCGCGCCGTGCCGGCTGGCCTTGCGGAAACGCTCGACCTGCTGGCGCTGTGGCGCGCTACGGAGGCGGAAAACCGCCGTATTGGCGCCTTCCTGCACATGCAGGGCTGGAAGCGCGCGGCTATTGCGCGGGCCTTCGGCCATGATGGCGGCCATGCACCCTTCGCCGAGACGCCTGCCGCCGCGCTGGCGCAGCGTGATGGCGCCATTCTGGCCTGGGCCGCCCGCCTGGCGCCCGAGACCGAACGGGCCGCGCAGGTGCCGGTCTGGCGCGTAGAGGATGGTTTCATCCGCTCGATCGGGCTTGGGGTGAATTTCGCGCCCGCGGCCTCGCTGGCGGTAGACCCGATCGGGATGCATTACGACGCGACCAGACCCTCGCGCCTGGAGCGCATGCTGGCCGAGACCGAGTTCACGCCAACTTTGCTGGCCCGCGCCGCCGCCCTGCGGGCCGAGATCGCGCGGCGCAACATCACCAAATACAATGTCGGCGGTGCCGCGCCGCCCTTGCCCCCGACGCCAGGGCGGCGGCGGATTCTGGTCGTCGGCCAGGTCGAGGATGATGCCTCGATCAAGCATGGCGCAGGCGCGGTGCGCACCAATCTGGGGCTGTTGCAGGCGGTGCGCGCGGCGGCACCGGGTGCCTTCATCATCTGGAAGCCGCACCCCGATGTGCAGACCGGCTATCGGCCTGGCTACCTGCCTGCGCGCCAGGCGGCACAGCTGGCCGATCTGGTGCTGCCGCAGGGCGATATCCGGCCGCTTTTCGCGCAGTTGGATGAGCTGCACACCATGACCAGCCTGGCCGGCTTCGAGGCGCTGCTGCGGGGCCTGTCCGTCACCTGCTGGGGGCGGCCCTTCTATGCCGGCTGGGGCCTGACCGAGGACAAGGAAGCCTGCGAACGCCGCACGCGGCGCCTGAGCCTCGATGAATTGGTAGCCGCCAGCCTGATCCTGTATCCGCGCTACCAGGACCCGGTGACGGGCCTGCCCTGCGCGCCCGAATTGCTGCTGGAGCGCCTGTCGGACCCGGCGCTTTGGCCGCCTTTGCCGCCGGCCCGGCGCGGCTATGTGATGTGGTGGAAGCTGCAGGGCAAGCTGTTGCTGGCGCTGCGGCATTGGGGGGTGATTCGGCGATGAACCTGGTGATCACCGGCGCGTCGCGCGGGCTTGGCGCAGCGCTGGCGCGGCAATGGGCGGCACCGGGCGTGGACCTGGCGCTGATCGGCCGCGATGCGTCGGCATTGGCCGCCGTGGCCGCCGATTGCGCGGCGCGCGGCGCCACCACCCGCATCGCCCTGCTGGATGTGCGCGATGCCGAGGCGATGGCCGCGCAATTGCTCGCCTGGGATGACGCCCGGCCCTTCAGCCTGGTCGTCGCCAATGCCGGCGTCACGGCTGGAACGCGGCCGGATGGTGGTTTCGAGGGCCCGGCGGCCGCGGCGCGCGTGCTGGCGGTGAACCTGCAAGGCGCGCTGAACCTGGTGGAACCGCTGCTGCCGCGCCTGGCGGGCCGCGGTGCCGGGCGGATCGTGCTGATCGCTTCCGTCGCGGCATTTCGCGGCTTGCCGGACAGCCCGGCCTATTGCGCGTCCAAGGCCGGATTATGGGGCTATGGCGAGAGCCTGCGCGCGCTTCTGGGGCCACGCGGGGTGGGCGTGACCAATGTGGCGCCCGGCTTCTTCGAGAGCGCGATGAGCGAGCGTTTCGTCGCGCGCCAGCCCTTCAAGCTGAGCGCCGAGGCGGTCGCGGCGCGGGTGGCGCGGGCGGTGCAGCGCGGCCACGGCCGCTGCATCGCGCCGCGGCGGATGGGATATGTGTTGCGCGGCCTGGAATTGCTGCCGCCATGGGCCGTGGACCGCTTGGTGCGGCTGTTCCGGTTCAAGGTGTCGGATCAGGGCTGAGGGCCGGTTGAATAACTGGCGGACCCGAAAGGATTCGAACCTTCGACCTCTGCCTTCGGAGTGGGGTCTTTTACTGTTGTTCCTGATCTTGATGATTTGCAGTTGTTTGAAGTGTCCGCGCTTTCAGTTGCGAGCGGCGATGCGTTACTAATATACGACTTGCGACCATCTGTGCTCACGGGTTACCCCGTCGTGACCCCGGATTTCGGGGCCGATAATTGAAGTGAGAGCAGAGGTCAAAAATGCCGAAAGCACGCACCCGAATTGGCCTGCGCGAGATCCGCGCCATGCCCCCGCAATCGACCATCTTCGACGGCGGAACCGGCTCCGTCCCTGGCTTTGGCGCGCGACGGCGGGCCGGCCCGATGGTCAGCTACTTCATCATGTACCGCACCCAAGACGATCGGCAGCGCCGCTTCACCATCGGGACGCATGGCGCCCCCTGGACGCCGGAAACGGCACGGACCAAGGCGCAACAAGTATTGATGGCCGCCAAGATCGAGGGCGAGGACCCCCAGGCAGAAAAGAAGGCCAAACGCGCCGCCGCGACGGTGGGCGAACTCTGCGACATGTACCTGGAGGACGCCGAGGCGGGCCGGCTGCTGACCCGGCGCGGCATCGCCAAGAAGGCCTCCACGCTGGCGACCGATCGCGGCCGGGTCGAGACGCACATCCGCCCGCTGATGGGGACGATGAAGGTGCCCTCCGTCACACGGGAGGATGTCGAGAGCTTCATGCACAAGATCGCCGAAGGGGCGACGAAGAAGCGGGAGAAGTCCGGCAAGAAGCGTGGCATCTCCAATGTGCGCGGCGGCAAGGGGACAGCATCGCGGACGGTGGGGTTGCTCAGCGCCATCTTCACCTATGCGCAGCGCAAGCGGATGATCTCCGACCATCCGGTGCGGGGCGTGATCCGCTATGCCGATCGGCGCCGGCAGCGGCGGCTGTCGGATGATGAGTATGCGGCGCTCGGTGCGGGCCTGGCTGCGCTGACCAACGCGCCGAAGCCGCGCAAGGACGGCAAGCAGGGTCACATGATGTGGCCTGCCGCCATCCACGCCGCCCGCTTCCTGGCGCTGACCGGCTGGCGCAGCGGCGAGGCGCTGACGCTGCGCTGGGGCATGCTGGATCTGCCGCGGCGCACGGCGCGGCTGCCTGACACCAAGACGGGCGAGAGCGTCCGGCCGCTGGCGTCGGCGGCCTGCGATCTGCTGCGCAAGCTCGGGCCAGGCAAGGCGGATGAGCTGGTCTTCCCGCCCTCGCGCGGGGACGGGATCATGAGCGGCTTCCCGACCCTGTTCGAGCGCATCACCAAGGCGGGCGGGCTGCCGAAGGACGTGACGCCGCACATCCTGCGGCATTCCTTCGCCAGCCTGGCAGCGGATCTGGGCTGCTCGGAACTGGCGATCGCGGCGCTGCTCGGCCACCGCAGCGGCAGCGTGACGGCGCGCTACACCCATGCGGCGGATGATGTGCTGCTGGCGGTCGCGGATCGGGTCGGCGCGGCGACGCTGCGGAAGATGGCGGAGGAGCAGTGCGACGACGTCATCTCGGTGCACCTCAAGGGCACCTGGAACGGCACGCG
>JAPLOK010000104.1 GCA_026400775.1 Alphaproteobacteria bacterium
CCAGCCGCTTCTGCGCGCTGGCGGCGAGCTTCTGCGCCGCGGGCCAGGTGAGATAGGCATAGCCGCGCTGCTTGCCGCGTCCCACGCGCCCGCGCAGCTGGTACAATTGCGCCAGCCCGAACATGTCGGCGCGATGGATGATCAGCGTGTTCACCGCAGGCATGTCGAGCCCGCTCTCGACGATGTTGGTCGAGAGCAGGATGTCATGCTTCGCATCGCCGAATTCGGTCATCACGCGCTCAAGTTCAGTCGCCGACAGCCGTCCATGTGCCTCGACAATGCGTGCTTCCGGCGCGATCTCGGCCAGGCGTTCGCGCATCTTGGCCATGTCCTCGATGCGCGGCACGACACAGAAAATCTGCCCGCCGCGAAACCGCTCGCGCTGCACCGCTTCGCGCAGCACCACCGCATCCCACGCCATGATGAAGGTGCGCACCGCCAGCCGATCGACCGGTGGCGTCGCAATGACCGACATCTCGCGCACGCCGGACAGTGCCAATTGCAGCGTGCGCGGAATGGGCGTGGCCGTCAGCGTCAGCACATGCACATCGGCCTTCAACTGCTTGAGCTTCTCCTTGTGCGCGACGCCGAAATGCTGCTCCTCATCCACCACCACCAGGCCCAGTTCGGCGAATTCAATGCCCTTCGACAGCAGCGCATGCGTGCCGACCACGATGTTGATCGTGCCATCGCGCAACCCGTCGCGCACGGCGGCCGCATCCTTCGCATTCACCATCCGCGAAAGCTGCGCCACCTTCACCGGCAACCCATCGAAACGCGCGGAGAAACTGCGGAAATGCTGGCGCGCCAACAATGTCGTGGGCACCACCACAGCCACCTGCGCTCCGCCCATCGCGGCCACGAAAGCCGCGCGCAGCGCGACCTCCGTCTTGCCGAAGCCGACATCGCCGCAGATCAGCCGGTCCATCGGCCGGCCGGAGGCGAAATCCTCCAGCACATCGGCAATCGCGCGCGACTGATCCTCGGTCTCGACGAAGGCGAAGCGTGCACAGAATTCGTCCCAGGCACCTTCTGGTGGCGCGAAGGCATCGGCATTGCGCGTCCGCCGCTCGGCCGCCACGCGGATCAATTGCGCCGCCATGTCGGCCACGCGCTGCTTGGCGCGCGCCTTGCGCGATTGCCACGAAGCACCACCCAGCTTGTCCAGCGACACGCCCGCAGTCTCGCTGCCGAAGCGGCTCAATACCTCGATATTTTCGACCGGGACGAACAGCTTGTCGCCACCATCATAGACCAGCTTCAGGCAGTCATGCGGCGCACCGGCGGCCGCGATCGTCTCCAGCCCCTCATATCGACCGATGCCGTGTTCCTGATGCACCAACAGGTCACCCAGCTCGATGCCCGTCGCCTCTGCGATGAATTGCGACGCCGCGCGCCGCCGCCGCGCCGGCCGCGCAATGCGCTCACCCAACAGGTCCTGCTCGGCGCAGACCGCGAGTTCATCGGTGACAAAGCCACGCTCCAAACCCAGCACCGCGACGGCGACAATCCGCGGGTCAAGCCGTTGCACCGCATACCAGTCCGGCGCGATCTCCGAGGTAATGCGGTTCTCGGTCAGCATGTGGCGCAGCCGTTCGGCGGAGCCGCGCGACCACGCCGCCAGGATGTTGCGCCGCCCGCGGGAGAGCATCGTCTCGGCATGCGCGGCATAGGCCAGCATCACATTCTCGCCGGCCTGGCGGATCTCATTGAACAGCCGCCCCGGCCTGCCATTCGTGTCCGCGCCCGCCGCGCCCTCCGGCCGCGCGAAAGGCGTGAATTGCGAGACGGTCGCGCCGCGCAACATCGCATCCCAACCGGCGCGATCCAGATACAGGCGCGCCGGCGGCACCGGCCGATACGGCACCTCGCCCTCATGGATGCGCGCGGGCACGCGCCGCGCTTCGTAGTGGTCCGCGACCATCTCCAGCCGCGCAGCCAGTGCGGCCTCCGCCTCATGGTCCAGGCTGATGGTCGCAGCCGCGCCCAGATGCTCCACCAGCGTCACCATCTTCTCGTGGAACAGGCCTGCGAAATGCTCCATGCCCGGGTGCCGCCGCCCGGCGCTGACCGAGACATAGAGCGGGTCTTCCGTCGCCGCCGCGCCGAATAATTCCACATAGCCCTGGCGGAACCGCGCGATCGACGCCGCATCCAGGAACACCTCACCCACCGGGCGCAGCACCAGGTCGCGCGCGGCCTCGCCGCTGCGCTGCGTGGTGGGGTCGAAGCGGCGCAGGCTCTCGATTTCGTCGCCGAAGAAGTCCAGCCGCAGCGGTTCGGATTCACCCGCCGGGAACAGGTCCAGGATGCCGCCGCGCACGGCGTATTCGCCATGCTCCATCACCGTGCCGCTGCGCGAATAGCCATTGCCCTCCAGGAAGGCGATGACCTGTTCGGGTGCCACGCGCGCACCCTTGCGCAAAGCCAGCGCGGTGCCGGCGAAGACCGTGGGCGGCGGCGTCTTCTGCACCAGCGCATTGACCGTGGTCAGCAGGATGCGCGGGCGCGTCGGCGCCTCGGTCAGGCGCGCCAGCGTGGCGACGCGTTCAGCCACCAGCTCGGCATTGGGCGAGACGCGGTCATAGGGCAGGCAATCCCAGGCGGGAAAACGCAGCACCTCGGCCTCGGGCATGAAGAAGCCCAGCGCATCGGCCAGCCGCGCCATGCGCGCATCATCGCGCGCGACATGCAGCATGGGTGCCGCTGTCTCCACGCGCCGCGCGCGTAGCAGCAGCGCGTCCTGCCCTTCCATCGCGCCATAGACGGTGATCACGCGCCGTACTCGGCCAGCATGCGCGACAGGATGGGTGTGGCGTGGCTCGCCGGCACCGCGCGGCGGCCCATCAGCCAGTCCGTCAGGTCCACATCCGGGTACTCCAGCACCGCTTCCAATTCGTCCAGTTCAGCCTCGGTGAAGGCGCGGATATGACGCGTGACGAAGCCGCCCACCATCAGGTCGGCTTCCTTGGTGCCACGGTGGTGCGCGCGGAACAGCAAACGGCGCCGGCGGGGGGAGAGTTCGGAATCAGTCATCAGGCTGGCATATAGGGCGGTGTGGATCAGGCTGTCAGCACCATCCGCGATGCGTTGCACGCGCCGCTGGAAAGCATTCCGGGCATCGGGCCCAAGACCGCGGCGCTATTGACGCAGGCGGGTGCCGGGCCGCGCCTGTGGGATTTGCTGCTGCATCTACCGGAGCGCTTCGCGGCGCGGGTACGGGTCGAACATCCGCGCGATGCGCCGGTGGACCGCGACGCCATCCTGGAAATCCAGGCCGAGGCGCATCGCGCCGCGCGCTCGGCCAAGGGCGCGCGCTATGTGGAAGTGCGCGCGCATGC
>JAPLOK010000483.1 GCA_026400775.1 Alphaproteobacteria bacterium
GATGGCGTGGCCGCTGGCATCGATCTCGTTGGCCTGGGGGAAGGCCGCGCGCATCTCGGCCACCGTGCCCAGGGCTGCGATGCGGCGCCCGTCCAGCACGATGGCGCCGTTGTGGTGGATGGTGCCTGCGTCATCGCCGGTGACGATGGTGGCATTGGCGATCAGGGTTTGCATCGCGCGATGGTCGCGCCGTGCGGCCGGCGCGTCCAGCGCGGCCTCAATCGCGCGGGCGCGCCCCGGGTCGGTGCAGGAAGCCGGTCTTGAGCAGCCAGAGCAGCGCGCGATCGAGCAGCAATGGCGGTGTACCTGGCAGGGTGGCGTGCAAGGCGGCGGGCGTGGTGGTGCCCTCGGGCAGGGCTTGCATCACGGCGCGCAATGCGGCGGCGCGTGCCGCATCGGCCGCGGGGTGGATCGCCGCCGGCAGGGCGAGCATGGCTGCCAGATCGGTGGGTGCGGCGGGGTCGCGCGCGATGGGTGTGTCAGGCAGCAGCGGCGTGCTGGGCCAATCGGCGAAGAGATGCGTGGGGTCGAGCGGCTCGGGCCTGGTGCGCGTGGCGCTGCGCAGCCCCGCGAGCTCCGCCCAGAGCGCCTGGTATTGCGGGATGATCACCGACCAGTCGAACACCGCTTCGGCGCGCTGGCGTGCGGCCTCGCCCATCGCGCGGCGGCGCGCGGGGTCAGTGGCGAGCAGCGTGATGGCCTCCGCCGTGGCCGCGACATCCACCGCCGCCAGTTGCACCGCATGGGCCAGGAAGTTGTCGTAATCCAGCTGGCCCGAGGCATGCAGCATGGCCAGATCCGGCGCGGTGCCGGGCGCGGCCTGGGTGGTGGGGATGCGAAAGCCGTCCACCCCGTCGCGCACCAGGTCGCGGAAGCCATCCCAGTCCGAGACGATGCAAGGCAGGCCGGCGGCCATGGCCTCGGTCACCGCCAGGCCGAAGGTCTCTTGGATATTGTCCGAGAGCAGGATGAAGGCATCGGCGCCGGCATGAGTGCCCGGGCGGCGTTCGGGTTCGGCGCCGCCGGCGCGGTGCAAGGCGACCTCGGGGCAGAGCGCCTGGGCCTGCGCGCGCAGGGTCTTCTCCTGGCCGTCATTGGACGACCAGCCGCAGACCAGCACGTGCAGCTTGACGCCGGGTGGCAGACGGCGCGCGGCGCGACCGGCGGCTGCGAGCATCGGCCAGGGATGCGCCTTGGCATGCCAGGAGACGCGCCCCTGGCAGAGCAGCACGATGTCCTGCTCGGCCGCACCGATGCGCGCACGCCATTCCGCGCGCAATTCGGGCGTGGGGCGGAAGCTTGCGCAGTCGATGCCGAGCGGAATGACGGGCAAGGCTGGGCGGGTGAAGCGTGTGGCACCAAGGCGTTCGGCCAGCCGCGCTTCCTCGGCATCCAGTGTCGCCTTGACCATCTCAAGGCCCGAGCGCGTGGCGCAGATCACTGCATCCCAGGGGTGGATCGGGCGGGTGGCCAGTTCGGCGATCGCGCGCATCACGCCCATGGAGGAGAGGGTGTAGGTGACGCCCACCAGGCTGAAGGCGCTGTCCGCGCCGGCCAATGCGCGCAGCCCCGCAAGCCGGCCGATATCGGGCCCCGGCATGAGCAGCGGGCCATGCCGTGCGACATCGCCGATGCACGCGGGCGGAATGGTCTCGGCTGGCAAGGTGCTGCCCAGGGCCGCGGCCATGGGGGCGAAATGCGGCGTGGCGGAGGGGTGCAGCAGATAGGCCAGCAGCCGGTCCTGCCGGCCGTGCCGGATCAGTGCCCGCAGCAGACCCTCGGTGGCGGCCATGCGGCCCATCAGCTTGCCCTGGCGGGTGGTATAGCCCTCGGGGGCGAAGACTAGGACAGGGTTCATGCGGTCTCCGGTCTTGCAACGACATGGCGGTTGCCACACATCGACACGGAATCTGTATGGGAGGAAGTGTCATGAACCGTCGTCATGCGTTGCTGGGCCTGGCTGGCCTGGGCGCGCCCGCATTGTTGGGGCTGAAGCCCGTTCTGGGACAAGGCTTTCCGGACCGGCCGATCCGGCTGATCGTGCCCTGGCCGCCGGGCGGCTCTACCGACACCATTGCCCGTATCTACCAGCCACGCCTGGCGGAACTGCTGGGGCGGCCCGTGGTGATCGACAACCGCGGCGGTGCATCCGGCGCCACGGGCGCGATCGAAGCGGCCCGGCAGCCCGGCGATGGGTCGAGCTGGATCTTCGTCTATGACACGCAGGCGACGAACGAGACGGTGATGCGTCTGCCCTTCCGCACCATGGAGGCCTTCGTGCCAGTCTGCCATGTGGCGTCGGGGCCGCTGGCCATGGTGGCGCACCAATCGAACCCGTACCGCAACTTCCAGGACGTGATCGACGCCGCGCGCCGGACGCCGGATACGGTCAATTACGCGACCTCGGGCGTGGGCGGGCTTGCGCATGTGTCCACGACGCTGCTGCAGCAGCAGGGCAATTTCCGCATCACGCATGTGCCCTACCGCGGCGGCGGGCCGGCCGTGGCGGATGCGGTGGCCGGGCATGTACCGCTCTTTATGACCAATGTGGTGATCGTGAGCCAGCATATCCGTGCCGGCACGCTGCGGCCGCTGGGCGTGACCACGCGCGGCGAGAGCCGGCATGTGCCTGGCAGCCGCAGCTTCGCGCAGCAGGGCTTTGGCGATTTCGAGGCGCCGACCTGGTGGGCGATGCTGGGGCGCACCGGTACGCCGGACGCCTTGGTGCGCCAGATGAACGAGGCGCTTGTGCGCACGCTGAACGAACCGGCGATCAAGACGCGGATCGAGGAGCAGGGTTGCGATATCGTGGCGTCCAGCCCCGAGGAATGTGGGCGCTTCATCCAGGCCGAGATCGCCAAATGGGGCCACGTGATCACGGTCAACAACATCCGGGCCGATAGCTGAATCCTCCGGCAAGGGCATGGCGCGCATGGCGCCATGTCCGTAACGCAGGAGAGGAGGTTTGACTCGCGCGTTGGATACGCATAGAAGCCCTCCACCGCAGACGCTGTGCTGTTTGGTGCTTGACCTACGGAAGATTGTTCTGTAAGTTTTGTGCCCTGCCGTTGTTCGGTGGATTCTCTCTGCTCCGTGAGAGGTGCCCTGTATAAAGCAAAAGCTTTGGGCAGGATGGGAATGCTGTTTTGACAATTATATCTGTTTCCTAAGAAGAAATTGCCATGTGATTTGTGGTGACTTCGGATTTGGGATGCTGGTGGGATGCGTGGCTGGCGCTGAGTGGACGGAGACGTTTGC
>JAPLOK010000137.1 GCA_026400775.1 Alphaproteobacteria bacterium
CACCGCCGATGAGGCGGGCGGCTTCCGCGTGCTCGCCCCCGGCGCCAAGCCGGTGCGCCGCGGCGCCGAATGGGTGCTGAAGACCGAGGCCGGCGCGCTGCCCCTCAACCCGCCTGAGGCCGAGGCCGCCGCCTGGCTGCTGGCGCGCCCCGACGTGACGGCCGCCGAACTCGCGCGCGCGCATCCGGGCGTGGATGCGCTGGCCCTGCTGGGGCGGCTGGCGGCCGCGGGGCTGTTGCTGGCGGCATGACACGCGCGCTGCTTCTGTTGCTGCTGCTCGCCGCTCCCGCCACGGCGCAGATCCGCGAATTCAACTGCGTCGGCGCCGAAGCGCTGGAGGATGACAGCTTCGCCGTCCCCTTCGCCGCCCGCGCCGATACGCCGGGTGAGGCCGCGCGCAACCCGATCGCGGCCGCGGCCGAGCTCGCCCTGCGCGAACCCGCGCGCAATATCTGCATCCTGGGCCATGCCTTGAGCAGCGAGGGCGGCACGCAGACCGGCACGCGGCTGGCAGCGCGGCGCGCCCGCGCGGTGGCGCTGGAATTGGCGCGTTTAGGCATCGAGCGCGACCGTGTGCGCGCCGAAGCCCGCGTGGCCGGGTTTACCCGCAGCAGCGCCGCGCGGCCCGCGCGGGGGGCGACCATCATCATCCTGCCCTGACTGGACGCGCCCCCCGCCCGCGTTCCATGCTGCGCCCCCAATACCCGGAGCAAAGCCATGCGCGCGATCCTGACATCCCTGCTGCTCTGCGGCCTGGCGATGCCGGCCCTGGCTCAGGGCGACATCAAGCGGCCTGGCCCCGCACAGCCCGCCCAGCCGGCCCGCCCCGAACCCGCGCCCGAACGCAACCTGGAAGTGACCAACAGCACCGACACGGTGATCCGGGAAGTCTATGTCTATACCCTCGGCGGCCCGCAGGGGCCTGACAGGCTGGGGGCGGCGGTGCTGCCGGTCGGGCGCAACTTCTCGCTGCGCCTGGGCCGCGTGGCCGAATGCCGGCAGGTGATGCGCATCGTCTGGCAAGATGAAAGCGAGGAAACCCGCCCCGTCGATGTCTGCGCCACCCGCAGCCTGGCGCTGACCGACGACAACCGCCGCGACATCGCGCTGCGCAACGACACCGACGCCACGCTGATGCAGGTCTTCATCTTCGCCCGCGGCACGCCCGATGCCGGCCCCGACCGGCTGGGCCGCGCCACCGTGGCGCCGGGCGGTGAATTCCGCCTGCGCCTGCGCGGCTTCCAGGCCTGCGAGGTCACGGTGCGCGCTGCCTTCCAGGGCCTGCCCGCCGAAACGCGGGAGGCCGATATCTGCGCCCGCCCGCAACTGGCCTTCGGCGACCCCAATGTGCCGCTGCGCGAGGTGCAGGTGACCAACCGCAGCGGCGTCGCGCTGCAATCCATCTACGCCACCACCCAGCCCGGCACCAATTGGGGGCCGGACCGGCTGGGCGCCGATGTGCTGGCCGCGGGCGCCAGCTTCGCCATGCGGATGCGCACCGGCGAATGCCGCGCGCGCATCCGCGCCGTGTTCCAGAACCGGCGCGAGGAACTGCGCGAGGGCGTGGACCTCTGCGCCGCCCAGCCCATCATCTTCCATGGCCAGCGGCGCCTGGCGCTGGGCAACCTCTACGAACGGCCGATCGCCGGCATCTACCTCTCCGCCGTCGAAGAAGGCGACTGGGGCGCCAACCAGATCAGCGCGCCGCTGACCCGCAACGGCACCGCCGAAATCTCCACCGATGGCGGCTGCCGCGCCGATCTGCGCATCGTCTTCGACAACGAAAGCGCGGAGGAACTGCGCAATTTCGACATCTGCCGCCACCAGGCCATCACGCTGCGCCCGGGCTGGGTGACAGAGGCGCGGGAGTAGCCTCCCTCCCCAACTTGCCAGCGTTCCTACAGCATCGCCAGCGGCCGCTTGCGCCGTGGCGGCGGGAAGCTGGTGTCGAGCGCGCTGAGATCGGTGGAATCCAGCGTGATCTCCAGCGCCCGCGCATTGTCGCCCACCCGGTGCGGTGTGCCGGTTTTTGGGATGGCCATGGTCCCGGGGCGTGACAGCACCCAGGCCAGCGCGATCGCAGCCGTGGAGCAATTGTGCCGGGTGGCGAGGCTGGCCAGAGTTGGGTGGTCCAGGATCGCGCCCTGGCCGAGCGGCGAATAGGCCATCAGCGGCATGCCGCGCGCGGCCATCCAGGGGGCCAGGTCGAATTCCACGCCGCGTTCGCCCAGATGCAGCAGCACCTGGTTGGTGGCGCAGCCCGGCGCATGATCGGCGGAGCCCGGAATCATCCGCCCAGCGATGCCCGGCAGCCTCTGCATCTCCGCCAGATCCAGGTTCGACACGCCCCAGGACCGGATATGACCCGCCTGTTGCATCCGTTCCATCACCTCCGCCGTATCGGCGAGAGGAACGCTGCCGCGCCAGTGCAGCAGGTAGCAGTCCAGCACGTCGGTCTTCAGCCGCTTCAGGCTGCGCGCCAGCGCCATGGGCAGGCGGCTGCGCGAGGCATTGTGCGGATAGACCTTGGAGACGAGGAAGACCTTGTCGCGCTGTCCGGCGATGGCCTCGGCCACCACTTCCTCGGCGCCGCCCTCGGCGTACATTTCGGCGGTGTCGATCACACTTAGGCCGAGATCCAGGCCCACGCGCAGGGCGCGCACTTCCTCTTGCCGGCGGCGCGCATCCTCGCCCATCTTCCAGCTGCCCTGGCCGAGCGCGGGCACAATCCTGCCATCGGGCCATGCGACCGTATGCATGAACAGGAGGATGCCATGCGCGCCATCGCCATCACAGCCATGATCGCAACACTCGCCATGCCGGCCGCGGCCCAGGTTCCCATCGCCGAGGATTTCGGCGCCTGGACGCTCGGCTGCGTCACCGACCGCATGACCGACCGCACCGCCTGCCGGCTGCGGCTGAAGGAATGGGTGGAGCGCCCGGCCGGTGGCGGGCCTGGCATGGCGCTGGAAATCCAGGACCGCAACGGCCGCCTGGTGCCCGTGGTGACCGCGCGCGACCTTGGCATCGATGGTGCCTCGCGCGGGTTGATGGCGCTGTCGGGCCGCGTGCAGATCAGGCTGGGCCGTGCGGCCATGATGGAAATGGCCTGCGGCCTGGAGGGGCGCACGCTGGCCTGCTTCCCCCACCCGCAGGAGGCCGAGCGCGCGGAGCGTGACCTCGCGGCCGCCGATGTCGCGCTGATCCGGCTGACGGGCCTGGGCAGTGGCGGCGGTTCCAATGCCGAGCCCATGGAACTGCGGCTGGAGCGCACGCGTGAGGCGATGGCGCGCTACCGTGCGCTGGTCCCCCCGCAACCCGCCCAGGCGCAGGAGGGCAGTGAGTTGCATGACCTGCTGGGCCGCATGCAGCGCCTGTTCCAATGAGCGATGCGCCGCTGGCCGCGTTGATCCAGTCGGTCGCGCGCGGCGAGCGCGATGGGCTGAAGCGCGTCTATGAGCGGCAATCGGTGCGGCTGTTCGGCGTGGCCAACGCCATCCTGCGCGACCGCGACCGGGCGGGGGATGCGCTGCACAATGCGTTCCTCTCGGTGCATCGGCGTGCCGCGCAATTCGACCCCGATCGCGGCGCGGCCGAGGCCTGGCTCGCCGCCATCGTGCGCCATGCGGCACTCGACATCATCCGCGCGCAGGGGCGCGAGACACCCAGCGATGACCCCGCGCTGGGCGATGTGCCTGTCGCGCCCGAGGCGCTCGTGGCGCTGGAGGCGAGCGAGCAGGGCGCGGCGCTGAAGCGCTGCCTGGAAAGCCTGCCCGAAAAGAACCGCCAGGGCATCGTGCTGGCCTTCGTCCATGGCCTGTCGCACCCGCAGATCGCGGCGCGGCTGGAACTGCCGCTGGGCACGGTGAAGGCCTGGATCAGGCGCGGGCTGCTGGCCTTGCGGGAGTGCCTGGCATGACGCCCGATGAACGCGAGGAACTGGCCGCCGAATATGTGCTGGGCACGCTGACCGCAGCCGAGGCCCGCCGCATGGAGGCCATGATCCGCGAGGATGCGGCGTTGGCCGCCGCCATCACCGCCTGGGAGGCGCGCCTGGCACCGCTGACCGGGCTCGCCACGCCCGAGGCGCCGCCGGCCGATCTCTGGCGCCGTATTGAGGTCAGCCTCGCGCCCGTCCGCGCCCTGCGCACGGCGCGCCCGGCGCGGCCGAATTGGTTCACCCGGGTCTGGGCCTGGGGCGCCACCGCCGCCGCCGCGGTGCTGGCCGTGGTGATCTTCACCCGCGAACCCACGCCGCTGATGACCGTGCTGCTGACCAGCACCGACGCGCCAGCCTTCCTGGTGGAGGCCAATGCGCGCGATGGCGAAATCAGGCTCGCGGCCCTGGGTGCGCAGGCGGTGCCCGAAGGCCGGGTGCGCGAGTTGTGGGCGCTGCCGCAGGGTGCCACGGCGCCGACCAGCCTGGGCCTGATCCCGGCCGATGGCCGCATCGCGGTGCGCAACACCGCGATCCGCCCCGAGCCCGGCATGCTGATCGAGATCACGCTGGAACCCCCTGGCGGCTCGCCCATCGG
>JAPLOK010000261.1 GCA_026400775.1 Alphaproteobacteria bacterium
CAGGGCGGTCAGGTCACCGGCCTCGGAATGGCCGAACAGCAGGCGCTGCGCTTCCTCCGAGCCTGAGGAATACACCGCCAGCCGTAGCCCGCCCGCCTTCCAGCCGGCCAGCGCGGCCGCGACATCGGGCCATAAATGCCCAAGCAACCTGCCATCAGCATAGCCCTGCCGCCAGATCAGACCTTGCAGCGCCTTGAGCGGTGTCACCTTGGCATCCGTCGCCATCCAGCCGCGCAGGGTATCGATGACCGGCTGCCCGTGCTGCATGGCCTCGACCTCGGCCAGGATCGGCGCCACATCGCCATCCGCCCCGCGCGCCGCCAGGAACCCCTCCAGCGCGGCGGCCGCGAAGGGGAAGAGCCGCTCATGGACGAAGCTGATCGCGGTCGTGGTGCCCTCGATATCGGTCAGCACCAGGCGCGGTTCAAAAGGGCTCGGCACGGTCATTCTTCAGCAGGCGGCGGAAGGCGGCCGGCGCGCGGTCATGGCCGGTCACGGTATCAGCCAGCGCATCGAGCCAGCCGGCGAACCAGGCCTTTCCCCAATCCCCGGTATGCGCCATCGGGTTTTCCAGCACCGACAGGCCTTCAGCCAAGGCGCGCCTGCCGGCGGCATAGGCGTCATCGGTGACGAAATCGTCGTTGGGGTCCACATCTTCTGGCATGGGCCCTTCTGGCATGGCCCCGCGCGAAGCGCCACGGCCTGCATGGCCCAGGGGCGGCCATCATCACGAAACTGTGAACACCCGTCCTCACAACCGTGTGGTCGGGCGGTTGCGCGGCCCTGGCATGCAAGCGGCGGCCCATGGCATATCGACATGGTGTCCCCCAGTTTCCGCCGAATCGCCCTGCCAGCCGCCGCCCTGGCGCTGACCGTCGCTCTCGCCGCGCTGGTGTGGTGGGGCATGAGCTATTGGGTGCGCAGCGAGGAACGCAGCGCCAGCAGCCTGGCGCTGGCGCGCGCCAATCTGGGCGCCGAGGCGCTGGAACAGCAGATCGGCCGCACGCTGGACCTGGTCGAACAGCTGCATGACCTGATCATCGCCCGCCAGCGCATGATCGAGGCCGGCAACCAGTCGGGTCAGCTGGCGATCGAGCAGCAGATCCACAGCCTGGCCCGCCGGCGCGAATCCATGGTCATCCAGGTCTCGATCGCGAGCCCGGACGGCGTGGTCCGCTGGATGAGCCTGCCCACGCCCACCGCGGCACCGGTCTTCGTGGGCGATGCTGATCATTTCCGCCTGCCCCGCGCGGGCGTGGCCGAACTGTTCGTCTCCGAACGCGTGCCCTCGCGCTTCGGCGGCCAGCCTGCCGTCGCGATGAGCCGGACCCTGCGCGACAGCGCGGGAGAGATCATCGGCGTGCCGATGGTCACGCTCTCGGCCGAAGCACTGTCGCGGGCCATGGCCGATGTGAATCTGGGCGGTGCGGGCATCGGGCTGCTGATGCGCCGCGATGGCACATTGCTCGCCACCACGCGGGCCACGGGCGGGGAGGAGCGGCTGTCGCCCTCGCATCCGGTGCTGGGCGCCATCCGGCTGAACCGCGGCGGCGAGCTGGACATCACCAACCCCGAGGATGGCCGCCCCGCGCTGATCGGCTTCCGCGCCCTGCGGGGTGCGCCGCTGGTGGTGGTCGCGGCGCTGGATCGTGAGCGGGAGCTGGCCGCGGTGAACGGGCTGCGCCGGGCTGCGATCCTGGCGGCGCTGGTCATCACGCTGCTCTCGGCCTCGCTGGTGGTGCTGCTGCTGCTGGTGCTGGAGCGCAGGCGCGCCCGCGCGGCACTCGACGCCGCCGAGGCACAGCGCCGCGCCACCGTCGAGACACTGGCCGAAAGCCAACGGATGGAGGCGCTGGGCCGGCTTGCGGGCGGTGTCGCGCATGACATCAATAATGTGCTCCAGGCGGTGCTGGGGGGCGCCAAGCTGATCGGCAAGCGCAGCCAGGATCCGGGGATTCACAAGCTGGCCCAGCTGGTCTCTGAGGCGGCCGAGCGTGGCGGCGGCGTCACCCGGCGCCTTCTGGCCTTCGCCCGTCGCGACAGCCTGCGCGCCGAACCGCTGCCCGTGGACGGCCTGCTCGAGGGTGTGCGCGAGGTGCTGACGCACAGCCTCGGCCCCTCGATCCGGGTCAATATCGCGGTGGCGCGTGGCGTACCGCCTTTGCTCGCGGACCGCTCGCAGGTCGAGACGGTGCTGGTCAATCTCGCGATCAATGCGCGCGATGCGATGATGCCGCAGGGCGGCACGCTGGAACTGGGCGGCGCTGCCGAGATCATCCCCGACAACAATGATATCGGACTGGAGGCCGGGCGCTACGTGCGGCTCTGGGCATCGGACACCGGTCGCGGCATGGATGCGCAGACGCTGCGCCGCGCCACCGAGCCCTTCTTCACCACCAAGGACAAGGGGCAGGGCACGGGGCTGGGCCTGGCCATGGCGCAGGGCTTCGCCGAGCAATCGGGCGGCGCCATGCGCATCGCCTCGGTGCAGGGCCAGGGCACGCGGGTCACGCTGTGGCTGCCGCAGGCGCCGGCGGCCAGTTCCGTGCTGCAACCGGCCGATGCCAGGCCCGTCACGCTGCGCCGGCTGCGCGTGCTGCTGGTCGATGACGAGCCCGAGGTGCTCTCGGTCACCGGCCAGGGGCTGAAGGATCGCGGCCATGGCGTGCACACCGCCGCCGGCGGCCTGGAGGCGCTGGGCGCGCTGGAGACCGGGCTGGCGCCTGATCTGCTGGTGACGGATTTGTCGATGCCGGGGCTGGACGGGCTGGCGTTGATCGAACGCGCGCGGCGGCTGCGCCCGGGGCTGCCGGCGATCCTGCTGACCGGCTTCGTCGCGGAAGCCCAGGACAATCTGGAGCAGGCCGCCGAGAGCGGCCCGATTGCGGTGCTGCGCAAGCCGATCACGCCCGAGGCGCTGCATGCCCGCATGCAGCGGCTGATGACGGATAAGCTGGCGGGCTGACCAGCAGCTTGGCCTGACGGGCCGCGCGGCTCAGCGCCCGGCCCAGCCCCATTGCCGGAGCGGTGTCGCGATACGTTCCTCGAAGCGCGCCAGATAGGCAGGCTCGTTCGACATCGCGAAGCGGCTGGGTGGCTCGGCCAGCATATCCGGCGCCAGCCGTTCGAGCAGTGCGCGCAGCCGTGCGGCGGCCTGCGCCTCGCCGTTCAGCGATAGCGCGGCCAGTTGGTGCGCCAAGCGTTCGGGGCGCGAGAGGATGGTGCCGCGTGGGGCGGCGGCCGCGAAATCCGCGGCACCATGGTCACCGATGCCGCCCATCAGCCTGGCCAGCCCCAGAGAGACGCGCCAGGTACCAAAGAACGGATGCTCCGGCGCCTCGAGCAGCAGGGTTTCCAGCGGCGGCACCGCGCGCTCCGGCGCGCCGAGCAACAGGTGCATCAGCCCGACCCCGGCGCGCGCGGTGATGCGTTCTGGGTCGCGGCCGGCGCTTTCGAACAGCGGCAATGCTTCGGCGAAGCGGCCCTGGTGGCGCAGCACCACGGCCTGGGCGTGCTGGGCGATCGACGCCTCGGGCGCGAGTTGCATCGCGCGCTCGGCGAAGCGCACGGCCATGGCCAGGTCGGCCGCGGGGTCGGTGCTGAGGCGCGAGGCGACGCGGTTGGCATGGCCGAAGGCGAGTTCGCTCGCAGCCTCGGCCGAGCGTGGGTCCAGCGCGAGGGCCTGTTCGAAAAGCGGCATCGCGGCGCTGATCCGCGCCTCGTGGGCGCCTGGCCCGGACAGGCGCGCGCGGGCTTCGGCGATCAGTTCCTGCGCCTGGCGGGGTGCGCTGATGGCAGGCGCGGCGGCGACCTGCGCGGGCCCTGGCTCAAAGAAGGCCACGGCGGCGATGACAAGAGCCGCAAGGCTGGCCGCCAGCGCTGCCGATGCCAGCAGCGAGGGCCGCCGTGGCAACGCTGCCGGCTGCGGCACCAAGGCGGGCGCGGCCGGCGCCACATGCAGCGTCGTGACGATCATGTAGCCGCGCCGGGGCAGGGTGCGCAGCAGGCGCGGGCCGGCGGCGCCCAGCGCCCGTCGGATCTCCGAAACGCATTGCGTCAGACTGTCATCGGTCACGCTGATGCCGGGCCAGACAGCATCCAGCAATGCCTCGCGCGGGACGGGCTGGCCGGCCTGGCGCAGCAGCTGTTCCAGCACCGCCGCGGTCTTTGGCCGCAGCATGATGTCGGAGGCAGCGACGCGCAGCGTGCCGCCCATCATGTCCAGCGCGAAATCGTCGAAATGCAGCACGTCATGGACGGGATTCGTCATCGGGTGCTCCGTTGCCGGCACTGCGACAACATCTCGCAGCAGACTGGCACAAACCATCAGCCAATTCGGTGATGCTCGTCGGGCCTCACGCAGCTGTGCTCGCCGATCAGGCGATTTCGTCCGGCCGCCAGCGCGTTTTCGGATCGCTTTCAGGACTTCACCCTCGCTCCCCGGCCAATCCTGCGCCCGACAACGCAGGAGAGACCGATGCGCCTGACAAGCCTCTGCCTGGGCCTGGCCCCCTGGCTCGCCCTGTGCCTGGCGGTGATGCCCGCCGCCGCCCGCGACATCACCATCGGGCTGGGCGAGGGCCATGCCGCGGCGCTGCTGCACCTGCCCGCGGCACTGTATCACCGCCCGCCGGTGGTGCTGATGCTGGCCGATGGGCCGGCCCCTGATATGCGTGGCGATCGCCATATCGAGCACCTGCTCGGCGCGGGCATCGCGGTGCTGGAACCGCAGGGGCCGACGCCGGATCTGGGCGCGATCCTGCAATCGCTGGCGCATCGCCCCGAGGTGGATGCCGGGCGCATCGGCCTGCTCGCCCGCGGCCGCGGCGCGCGCATCGACCTGCACGGCAGCCCTATCCTGGCCTCGGTGCTGGTCTATCCCGGCTGCGCCAGCCCGCCGCCGAGCCCGGCCCCGGGGGCCGTGCTGCTCATGCATGGCGATGCCGACCCCGCCAACCCGCCCGAGGCATGCGCGCAACTCGCCGAGGAATGGCGCGGCCAAGGGCTGGACGTGGCGCATCAGGTCATCCGTGGGGCCGGCTATGCCTGGGATATCCGCCCCGTCGGCCCGGCCAGCGCCGAAATGCTGCCCCGCCCCGACGGCCCCGGCCGGCTGCGCGCCGAGGCCTGGCCGGCCGCGGCGGAATTCGCCGCCCACCTGGCCGCGCGTTTTCTCGCCGCCGAACTGGACCGCGGCTCTTGAAGCTGCTGGGCCGCTTCGGCGATGCGGGGCTGTTCGTCCCGCCGCTGGCCGTGCTGCTGGGCCTGGCGCTGCCCCCGCTGGCCCATGCCGGGGAGTTGGCGCTGGTGCCCTGCGTCGCGCTGCTGCTGGCCATGAGCATCGGCCTGGCCGAGCCCGGCCGGGTGCAGGCGCGGGAAATCCCGCCGGTGCTGTTGATCGTGCTGACCAATCTTCTGGTCACGCCGCTGGCGGTGCTGCTGCTGGCCAAGGGGCTTGGTGTGCCGCTGGCGAGCGGTTGGCTGGTGCTGGCCGCGGCCTGCCCGGCGGCTGGCGGGGCGGCGCTGGTCGCATCGCTGCTCGGGCTGCCGGTGCGACCCTTGCTGCTGGCGCAATTGCTCTGCTTCGCCGCCCTGCCGCTGACCGCGCCGCTGGTCGCGGCCCTGCTGCTGGAGGGTGTGACCATCGCCCCAGGCGCGCTGTTCCTGCGGGTGTTGCTGATGGTGGCGCTGCCGGCGCTGGCGGGGCTGCTGCTGCGCCAGGCGCTGGGGCGGGCGCGGCGGCTGGAATATGCGCGCTCGCTGCGGGGCCTGGGCGTGCTGGCGCTGGCGGGCATCGGCCTTGCGGTGGCGGCCGGGTTGACCAGGCTCGAGCTCTCGCCTGGGCAATGGACGGATGCCCTGCTGGGCCTTGGCGTGGCTTCTGCGGCCGGGGCCATGATCGGCTGGATGGCGGCGCGGCGACGGCCGGAACTGGCTCGCGGCTTCGCGCTGGCCGGGGCGGTGCGCAATGTCAGCCTGTTATGGAGTGCTACACTGGGCCTCAGCCCGCCGGAGGGGCAGCTGGTGATGATGCTCGGCACGCTCTGGACGCTGCTGCTGCCGGCTTTGCTGGGGCTGCGCCAGGGGCTGCTTCTGCGCGCGGGCGCCTTCATGATGCTGTGCCTGTTGCTGTAGCCGGCGGCCTGCGCTAATCGGCCCGCTCCGCGGCACCCCTGGAGGTCGCGGCCACCCGCAAGGTGGAAACCCACATATATAGGAGTTTGGCCATGATCCAGACCATTCGGATCGAAGCCGCGGCGCGCGAGAATGCAGGTAAGGGGGCAGCCCGCGCGACCCGCCGGCAGGGCTTCGTGCCCGGCGTCGTCTATGGCGACAAGCGTGCGGCGACGCTGATCCAGCTCGACCCGCGCATCATCATGAAGGAAATGCACAAGGGCGGCTGGCAGTCCCACATCTATGAAGTGGTTGTCGAAGGCGGCCCGACCGAGCAGGCCCTGATGAAGGAGGTGCAGTTCCACCCCGTCACTGACCGCCCGGTGCATATCGACTTCCAGCGCCTGGCCCCTGGCGCGCGCATCAAGATCCGCGTGCCGGTGCAATTCCTGAACGAAGCCACGGCACCCGGCATCAAGGCCGGCGGCACGCTGAACGTGGTCCGCCGCGAAGTGGAAGTGATGGCCGAGCCCGAGAACGTGCCCAGCGCCTTCGAGATCGACCTGGCCGCCGCCAATATCGGTGACAGCCTGCGCTGGTCGGCGGTCAAGGACCAGTTCGGCACCAAGGCCGTGATCACGCGTGACTTCGTGGTGGCGACCATTGCCGCGCCGGTTGTCGAGGAAGTGGTGGCGCCCGTCGCCGCCGCGCCCGCCGCCAAGGGCAAGGGCGGCAAGGCCGCGCCCGCCAAGGCCGCGCCCGCCAAGGCCGCTCCGGCCGCCGCGGCGCCTGCGAAGAAGAAGTAAGCCCCGGGCATGATCCGCGAAGGTGGTATCACCGGCGCGGTGAATCATGCCCGCGAAGGCGGCATGATCCGCGAAGGTGGTATCACCGGCGCGGTGAGTCATGCCCGCAAAAACCAGCCGGCCTGATACCTTGTTACGCGATCAGGCCGGCATGTTGCTCTGGGTCGGGCTGGGAAATCCCAGCCCGGAGCACGCCCGCCAGCGGCACAATATCGGCTTCATGGCGCTGGACGCCATCGCCGCGAAGCACCGCTTTCCACCCTGGAAAAAGCAGTTCAAGGGCGAGGCCACGGCGGGCGCCATCGGCACCACGCGCGTGCTGCTGCTCAAGCCGCAGACCTATATGAACCTCTCGGGCGATGCGGTGCAGGCCGCGGCCGCCTTCCACAAGATCAAGCCGGCCGCCATCTGGGCCTTCCATGACGAGCTGGACCTCGCGCCCTCCAAGCTGCGCGTGAAGCAGGGCGGCGGCACCGCCGGGCATAACGGCCTTCGCGACATGCAGCGCGCACTCGCCACGCCCGATTTCGGCCGCGTCCGGCTGGGCATCGGCCATCCCGGCGACAAGGCGCGGGTGACCGGCCATGTGCTGGGCAATTTCGCCAAGGATGAGGATTGGTTGCCCCCCCTGCTGGAGGCGGTGGCCGATGCCGCACCCCTGCTGGCCGAAGGGCGCATGGCCGATTTCGCGACGCGCGTGGCGCTGTTGACGGCGCCGTCAGTCGGCGGCAGGGCCTAACCCTCCAGCCGCACATTCGCAACCCGCGCCACCTCGGCCCATTTGGCCATTTCGCTGCGGATGAAGGCGCCGAATTCCTCGGGCGTGGTGGGGTCCGGGATGGCCGCCAGGTCGGTCATGCGTTCGATGATGGCCGGCTCGCGCAGCACGGCGACCACCTCGCGGTTGATGCGCTCGATCACCGGCACGGGCGTGCCCGCCGGCGCTATCACGCCCGACCAGCCGGCGCCCGAGAAGCCCGGCAACACCGTCTCGGCGATGGTCGGCACATCGGGCAGCGCTGCCATCCGATAGGCGGTGGTGATGGCCAGCGCGCGCACCCGGCCCGAGCGCACATGCGGCAGGGCGCTGGCCGTGCTGTCGAACATCAGCTGCACATTGCCCGCGATCAGATCCGCGATCGCCGGCCCCGATCCGCGATAGGGCACGTGCTGCATGCGCAGGCCCGCGCGGTGGGCGAACATCTCGGCCGTCATGTGCTGCGCCGTGGCGGGCCCCGCCGAGGCGAATGTCTGCCCCGGATGGGCGCGGATATGCGCGACCAGTTCCTGGATGCTGCGCGGCGCGAAGCCGGGGTGGCAGATCACCAGCAGCGGCACCACGAAGATATTGGTGATGGGGGCGAAATCGCGCTCCGGGTCATAGGGCAGGCGGGCGACCACGGCGGGGTTCACGCCCAGCGTGCCGGAGGTGCCGATGCCCAGCGTATAGCCGTCGGCCGCCGCGCGCGCGACCGCCTCCATGCCTACGGCGCCAGCGCCGCCGGCGCGGTTTTCCACCACCACGCGCTGCGGCCAGCGGCGCGAGAGCTCCTCGGCCACCAGCCGCGCGAAGACATCGGCCGCCTGGCCGGGCGGGAAGGGCACGATCATGCGCACGGGGCGGGAGGGAAAGACATCCTGCGCCAGCACCGGGGCCGCGAGCAGGGCAGGCGCGGCCCCAAGGGGCGCAACCAAAGCAGCGCGGCGGGTCAGGTGCATTGGATCCTCCGTTTCGTGAAGGCAGGCTGCACCACAATGCATGTCCGCGCCAAGCATCAAAGCCTTGCGCGGCCCCACCCGGCGCGACAGGCTGGGCGCATGGCAACACGCAGGGCATGGCTGGCCAGGGTCGCGGCGGTGGGCGGGGCCGGCGCCGCGCTCACGCTGCTGGCGGCGATGCGGCCTGTCACCGCCGCCGGCCCGCGCCCCTCGCTGCCACCGCTGGCAGGCCAGCGGGTGCTGGTGCTAGGGGCGGGCATCGCGGGGCTGGTGGCCGCGCTGGAACTGCACCGCGCCGGCGCCAGCATCACGGTGTTGGAAGCTGATCGGCGCATCGGCGGCCGCAGCCTGACCATCCGCGAGGGCTTCTCGCCCGGCCAGTATTTCAACGCCGGGCCCGCTCGCATCCCGCAGCACCATGCTGCCATCCTGGGCTATGCGCGCGAATTCGCCGTGCCGATGCAGGTGCTGGTGAATGACAACCGCTCAGCACCACTGCCGGGCACCAGCCTGGGCGAGGCCCGCGCCAACCTGCAAGGCGTGGTCGCGGAATTGGCGCTGAAGGCGCTGGGCGCGGGACTGCTGGAGCAGCCCATCACACCGGCCGAGCTGGAACGCCTGGCCGGCATGCTGCGCGGCTTCGGCGCGCTGGACGCAGCCGGGCGCTGGCGCGGCAGCGCGCGCGCTGGCTGGCAGCAGGCGCCGGGGATGGCGCCCGGCACGCCGCGGCCGCCCTTGCCGCTGGCCGTGCTGCTGCGCCCCGGAATCGGCCAGGCCGTGAACTTCGCCGAGGGGATCAACTACGCCGCCACCATGCTGGCGCCGGCGGGCGGGATGGACATGATCGCCCGCGCGCTGGCGGCGGCCCTGCCGGCCGGTGCGATCCGGCTGGGCGCGGCGGTGGCGGGCCTCGACCCCACGGCCAGCTTGGTGCGGCTGGCCGATGGCCGGGTGCTGGGCGCCGATCACATCATCTGCGCGCTGCCCCCGCGCCTGGCCGCGCGGCTTGATGGCTGGTCCGCGCCACGCCGCGCAGCACTCGCCGCCGTGCCGCAGGAGAACGCCGCCAAGTTTGGCCTGGAGGCGCCGCGCTTCTGGGAGGCGCAGGGCCTGTATGGCGGCATTGCCTGGCTGCCAGGACGGATGTCCCAGCAGCTCTGGTATCCCTCGGAAAGGTTTCACAGCCCGCGCGGCGTGCTGGTCGGTGCCTATATCTGGGATGATGCGCTGGCCACGCGCTTTGGCGCGCTGTCACCCGCACAACGTCGCGCAGCGGTGCTGGCCGATGCCGCGCCGCTGCACCCGGAACTGGCTGGGCTTGCCGGCGCCGATACTTCGGTGGTGTGGAGTGACATGCCCTGGGCCGGGGCCGCCTGGGCGGAATGGACGGACGCCGCGCGCGCCGCGCTGATGCCGGAATTGCTGCGGCCCGAGGGGCGGGTGCGCCTGGCGGGTGACTGGCTCAGCAGCATTCCGGGCTGGCAGGAAGGGGCGGTGGCCAGCGCCTGGCAGGCGGTGGGCGCTTTGGGTGGTTAGGCGCGGTCTATCCTGACGATACTTACCGTGAAACGGTTCCTAAATCAGGAACTGTTTCACGTAGCAGTGCCTCGATCGCGCTCTCATCATTCCATGCCAGCGCCACCGTCACCACCGTGATCGCGGCATGGAAGCGGGCGGGGACGCGGACAATGTCCTTGCGGGTGGTGACCACCGTGGCGCGCGCCGCAACAGCTTGTTTCAAAAGGGCTTCGATGTCGCTGTCATCATAGGGGTAGTGGTCGGCAAAGGCGGCCTTGCCGGCCAGCTGCGCCCCGGCCTCGGTCAAGGTCGCGAAGAATTTGGACGGGTTGCCGATCCCGCAAAAGGCGAAGACCGAGCGCCCGGCCAGCGCGGAGGCTTCCGGCCCCGGCACCAGGCGGGCGCGCAGCACGGGCAGGCCCGGCGGCAGGGCGGCGAGCGCGCCGGTATCATCGGGGCCGATCAGCACGGCGGCTTGGCAGCGCGCGGCGGCCGCGGCCACGGGTTCGCGCAGCGGGCCGGCCGGGATCACATGCCCATTGCCAAAGCCGAAACTGCCATCGATTGTCATCAGGGATAGGTTTTTGATCAGGGTCGGGTTTTGCAACCCGTCATCCATCACAATGGCCTGCGCGCCCTGCGCCACGGCCAGCCTGGCGCCCGCCGCACGGTCGCCCGAGACCCAGGTGGGCGCGGTATGCGCCAGGATCAGCGCTTCGTCTCCGACATCGCGCGCCGAATGTCGCTCCAGGCTGACGCCGACCGGGCCGCTGATGCGCCCGCCATAGCCGCGCAGCAGGAAATGCGCGGCAATCCCGCGCGCGGCGAGCCTTTCGCCGATATCACGCGCCAGCGTGGTCTTGCCCGCGCCGCCCGCTGTTGCATTGCCGCAGCAGATGACCGGGATAGGCGCCTGCCAGCCGGGCTTGGCCACGCGCCGCGCGGTAGCACCCGCATAGATCGCGGCGATGGGGCTCAGCAGCAGGGGCAAGGCCCCCCCGCCGCCGGACCAGAATCCTGGTGCGCGCATCAAGGGCTGATAGGTTCCTGTTCCTGTTGCAGCGCCGGCAATTCGGCCGGGCGCAGCCATTGCGCAATCCTCTCGGCCAGCAGTTCAGCGGTGCCCGCGGAATGGCTGGCGACGCGGCGTCCGGCTTCTGCCATGTTCGCACCGTCATCAGAGTGGACTAGCACATCGGCCACCGCCCGCGCCAGCGTCGCGGCGTCGGGCGGGTCCACGCGGCGGGCCGCACCTTCTTCCAGCAGCTCGGCCACGCGGTCGGCGAAGTTGCCGGTATGCGGGCCGAGCAGGATGGGGCAGCCCAGCCGGGCGGGTTCCATCGGGTTCTGCCCGCCATGCGGCACCAGGCTGCCGCCCACCAGCGCCACATCAGCGAGGCGATAGAACAGGCCAAGCTCGCCCAGCGTGTCGGCAACGACCAGGCCCTGGATGGGTGCCCCCTGGCTGCGGCGCGGAGCGCCGGTTTCGGCCGCGATGTCGGCGCCGCGATCGGGGTGGCGCGGCACGATCACCGTGCGCAGGGTTGGGAATTGCGCCAGCAGCAGATGGTGTGCGGCGGCGATCACCGCTTCCTCTCCGGGGTGTGTGGAGGCTGCGACGAAAACTGGCCCGCCATCGCGCAATGCGGCCAGTTCGGCGGCATCATGCGGCAGCGGCGGCGACGAGAGCTTGAGGTCGCCCGAATGCAGCATGTCCCGCGCGCCCAGGGCCCGCAGCCGTACCTCATCGCCCGGTGTTTGTGGCTGCACCAGGTCGAAGCTGCGCAGGATGCGCCGTGCCAGGCCGGGCGCGAGGCGCTCCCAGCGCTCGGCCGAACGGGCGGACATGCGCGCATTCACCAAAGCCAGCTTCACCCGCACATGCCGCGCGGCCAGGATGGTGTTGGGCCAGAGCTCGCTCTCGATGAACACCGCCGCATCGGGCTTCCAGCCGGCGAGAAACCGCGCGACCCAGGCCAGGCGGTCGATGGTGGCGTAGCGATGGCGCCAGCGGCCCGCGAGTGCCGCGGGCATGCGGCTTTCCAGCAGCTTCGCGCTGGTCACGGTGCCGGTGGTGACCAGGAATTGCGCATCGGGTAGCCGCTCGGCCAGCGCCTCGATCAGCGGGATCAGGGCCTGGCTCTCGCCGACCGAGGCGCCATGCAGCCAGATCAGCTGGCCCACGGGGCGCTCGGCGCCATGGCCATAGCGTTCCGACAGGCGCGCGGGGTCTTCCTTGCCGCGGCGGGCGCGCAGCCGCAGCCAGAGCGGGATGAAGGGGCCTGCCGCACTGGTCAGGCCATGCAAGATGAGGCTCATGCGGGTGTGAGCTTAAACCTTGCGGGGACGGCGGCTAGACGTTGAACCGGAACAGCATCACATCGCCGTCCTTCACCACATATTCCTTGCCTTCGACGCGCATCTTGCCGGCTTCCTTGACCGCCTGTTCGCCACCGAGCGCCACGTAATCCGTATAGGCAATGGTCTCGGCGGCGATGAAGCCGCGCTCGAAATCGCCATGGATGACGCCGGCCGCCTGCGGCGCCTTCATCCCCTTGATGATGGTCCAGGCGCGGGATTCCTTGGGGCCTGCGGTGAAATAGGTGATCAGCCCCAAAAGGTCGTGGCCGGCGCGGATGATGCGGTCCAGGCCGCTGTCTTCCAGGCCGAGCGAGGACAGGAATTCCGCGCGGTCATCGGCCGCCATCTGGCTGATCTCGGCCTCGATCGCGGCGGAGACCACCACGGCGCGCGCACCCTCCCGCGCGGCCTGCTCGGCCACGCGTGCGCTATGGGCGTTGCCGGTGGCAGCCGATGCCTCCTCGACATTGCACACATAGAGCACGGGTTTGGTGGTCATCAGTTGCAGGCGGCGGGCATTCTCCTCCTCACCGGGCGGGACCGCGGTGCGCGCGGGGCGGCCGGCCTGCAGGGCTGCGATCAGCGGCTCGCAGAGCGCCACCTGCGCCTGGGCTTCCTTGTCGCCACCGCGGGCCTTCTTGGCGAGCGTGACCTGGCGCTTCTCCAGGCTGTCGAGGTCGGCCAGCATGAGTTCGGTTTCCACCGTCTCGGCATCGCGGATTGGGTCCACGCTGCCTTCGACATGGGTGATGTCGCCATCCTCGAAGCAGCGCAGGACATGGATGATGGCGTCCACCTCCCGGATATTGGCCAGGAACTGGTTGCCCAGGCCCTCCCCGCGCGAGGCACCACGGACCAGGCCCGCGATGTCCACGAATTCCAGGCTGGTGGGGATGATCTTCTGGCTTTTCGCGATGCGCGCGAGATCATCCAGGCGCGGGTCGGGCACGCCCACGCGGCCGACATTGGGCTCGATCGTGCAGAAGGGGTAGTTGGCCGCCTGCGCCTCGGCCGTCTGCGTCAGCGCGTTGAAAAGCGTCGACTTGCCGACATTCGGCAGGCCCACAATGCCGCAATTGAAACCCATGGATGCGCCCGTTCATGCGAAGTTCGGCGCAGCCTTTCGCATGGCGCGTCGCGGCGTGGAAGGGCGGCTCACCCCGCCAGGGCGGCCGCCAGTTCTTCCACCATGATCGAGGCGGCGATTCGCGCCGCGCCATCATCGGTGGGCAGGGCGAGTGCCGCTGCTCGCAGCGCGGGCAGCAGGGCCGCTGCCGGTAGGCCCGCGCGTTCGGCCGCGCGGCGCAGGTGCTGTGCGGCATCGCTGCCGGAGATGCACTCTGCCGTTTCCAGAAGCAGCGCTGCGCGGATCGCGGCATCGCTCGCCGCCTGCGCCACGCCGCGGGCGCGGCGCACATCGCTGATCGGGCCGGCATCGGTCGGGCCGGGCAGGCAGGCGCGCAGGCCGGCAGCGGCCTGGGCCAGCGTCGCGGCCTGGGCCTGCAAGGCGACAGAGAGCGCCGCCGCCGCATTGGCCTGGTCGGCCAGCCCCGGCGCGCCGAAGCCGAAATCCTCGTCCTGCATCATCGTTCCTGACCCGTGGCGGGGGTGCGAACTGCGTTCCCCGAGAGAGAGGGCCTAGCTCAGCGCCGCCCGTTCATACTGCACCGGCCAGGCAGGCTGCGCACCCAGTGCGCGCGCGGCGGCGAGCGGCCAATGTGGCTCGGCCATCAGCTTGCGGCCCATGATGATCAGGTCCGCGCGGCCATTGGCCAGGATTTCCTCGGCCAGGTCCGGAGTGTTGATCATGCCCACCGCGCCGGTCGCGATGCCCGCGCCGCGCTTCACGGCCTCCGCGAAGGGCACCTGGTAGCCGGGGCTGGGCCGGATCTTCTGCCGCGGGTCGAGGCCGCCGGTGGTGCAGTCGATCAGATCCACCTGGCCCGTCGCGGCGAGCGCGCGGGAGATGGCGATGGCGTCCTCGGTGGTCAGCCCGCCATCCACCCAATCGACGCAGGAGAGGCGCACGAAAAGCGGCAGTTCCGCGGGCCATTCGCTGCGCACGGCGGCGACGCATTCCAGCAGATAGCGCGTGCGGTTCCCGATGCTGCCGCCATATTCGTCCTCGCGCGTGTTCGACAGCGGCGAGAGCCATTCATGCAGCAGGTAGCCGTGGCCTGCATGCAGTTCGATGATCTGGAACCCGGCCTCGCGAGAGAACTTCGCCGCGCGTGCGAATTCGCCGGCCACGCGCGCCATGTCCTGGCGGTCCATCGCGCGGGGGATGTTGTTGCCCGCAGCGAAGGGCAGGGCGGATGGCGCCAAGGGTTCCCAGCCGCCCTCGCCGATCGGGATCGGGCCGGAGCCTTCCCAGGGCCGGCGCACGGAAGCCTTGCGCCCGGCATGCGCCAGCTGGATCGCCGGCACCGCACCCTGGGCCGCGATGAATTCCACGATCCGCGCCAGCCCATCGCGCTGCGCCTCGTTCCACAGGCCCAGGCAATTGGGCGTGATGCGGCCTTCGGGCGAGATATGTGTGGCCTCGGTGCAGATGATGCCCGCGCCGCCGATCGCGCGCGCGCCCAGATGCACCATGTGCCAGTCATTGGGCATGCCATCCGTGCTGGAATACTCGCACAGCGGCGAGAGCATGATGCGGTTCTTCGCCGTGACACCGCGCCAGGTGATGGGCCGGAACAGGAAGGGGTCCGAGAGCGGCCGCTGCACGCGCCGCACATCTTCACCCGCGCCAGGATTGACCGCCATCAATCTGTCGCCATCGCGCGGACATAGGAACCGGGCGCGTCCTCGATTGCGCGCAGCTTGCCATCCCCGGGCTGGCGCGCGGGCACCATGGCCTTGTCCTGCGCGGTGATCCAGCGGTGCCAGTCCGGCCACCAGGAACCGGCCAGTTCGGTGGCGCCGTTGAACCATTCATCCGGATCTTCGGGCAGGTTCTGGTTGATCCAGTGGCTGTATTTGCCGCCCTCGGGCGGGTTCACCACGCCCGCGATATGGCCCGAGGCCGCGAGCACGAAACGCACCGGGCCGGAGTAGAGCTGCGTGCCGCGATAGGTGCTTGTCCACGGCGCGATATGGTCTTCGCGGGTGGAGATCATATAGGTCGGCACCTTGATCTTGCGCAGGTCGATCTTGGTGTTCAGCAGCTCGATCGCACCCTGCTTGCACAGGTCATTCTGCTGGTACATGCGG